>CAILBQ010000338.1 GCA_903832475.1 uncultured Acidobacteriota bacterium
AAAAATCCCCTCATTTTTCTTGACCTGCAGGATGGTCTTTCCGAATCCACCCTTGGCCAGATATTCCTGGGGATCGAATACTTCATTAGCAACTGCCATGGCGACAACCTTTCTGGGGTATCCAAGGAATTGATGTCTGAGCAATTCTGCGCTCAATGAACCTATTGGACGGTGCTACCTGAAACTGGGTTGTATCTGGTGACAACAACTTCCGAGCCGTTTGCAGCCTGCGGCAACCTATTGATAGACAGCCACATGCGCGTTCGTCTCCACTTAGGATCTAAGTGAAGGTTGAGCAGATAGCCCACTGATATGCGGGGGAGGTGTCCGGTTTCAGACAGAGAATCGAGCTGCTGTCATGTTAGGATGGCAAGCGCCTCCAACAGGTTGTATTGATTGAGACAATTGCCGGGCCCGAGATGTGTTTTGGTATTCGGCCATGGGCTTGCGGATCCGTGTCGGAGCCGCAGCCCCGGGTGCGGTGATTGCTTCGATGCGATAATGCTCCTAGAGAGAATCCATGTTCGTCATTTTGTGGCAATTTGATATCGCCGACGAGAAGACCTCGGCCTTTGAAGCGGCGTATGGAGCGGAAGGCAAGTGGGCTTCGCTGTTCAGTCGCTCCGCAGAGTACCTTGGCACCGAGTTGCTGAAAGACGCCTACGTTCCCGGCCGCTACGTCACCATCGATCGCTGGCAGAGCGAAGAAGCTTTCCGCGCCTTCCGCGCTCAGCACGACCCCGACTATGAATCCATCGATCGCGACTGTGACTCGCTGACGGCAGCGGAAAGCCGCATCGGCGCGTTTGTCGCCTAGGCTGGTCGCGCCGCAGAGTGCGGTGGCTGAGTTCTTGTCGTGTAAGCTGAAATCATTTCCCGATTCCTGCGATTCTCAGGCGATACCATTGCCCGCGAGGTGCTCCTTTGTCCACGACCAGTACTGTCGAACCTTCTGGAATTTCTTCTGCGCCGAGTGACGACGCCCCGGCAGATCTGGGCCGGATGGATCGCGCTTCGGTGCTGCACCCGTCGACCAATGTCAGCGATTTTGCTCACGGCAGGATGCCTTCGACCGTGCTTGAGACAGCCAGCGGCGTGCGCATTCGCCTCGCGGAGGAGGGCGGCGAGAGCCGGGAACTGATTGACGGATTTGCCGGGCTGTACTGCGTCAACATCGGGTACGGCCGCACGGAGGTCGCCGACGCTATCGCGCGGCAGGCGCACCAGCTTGCCTACTTTCACACCTATGCAGGGCACTCGACCGAGGAGATGATCCGCCTGTCTGACCGGCTGGTGAAGATGGCTCCGGTGTGCTCGGGAGGGACAGAAGCCCGGCGCGTTTTTTATGGGACTTCCGGGTCGGACGCCAACGAAACGCAGGCCAAGCTGGTCTGGTACTACCACAATCTCATTGGCAAGCCCAAGAAGAAGCGAATCATCGCCCGCGAACGCGGCTACCACGGGAATACGGTGATGGCAGGCTCGATGACCGGGCTGAATTTTTATCACAACTTCATGGATCTGCCGGTGGCGGCGATTCTGCGCACGGGCGCTTCGCATTACTACTGGGACGCGGAGCCCGGCGAAACGGAAGAGGCATTTTCGCAACGCCGGGCAGATGAGCTCGAGGCTCTTATCGTTCGCGAGGACCCCGAGACTGTTGGCGCTTTTATCGGCGAGCCTGTGCTTGGCACTGGGGGCCTGATTCCCCCGCCTGCGGGCTACTGGGAGGCGATTCAGGTTGTATTGCGCAAGTACGACATCCTGCTGATTGCCGATGAAGTCATTACGGGCTTTGGCCGGACCGGGCTCATGTTCGGATCAGAGCTTTACGACATTCAGCCTGATCTGATCACGATTGCAAAGGGCCTTACGTCGGCCTATGCGCCGCTTTCCGGGGTGATACTTGGCGAGCGCGTGTACCGGGCCATGGAGGCCGGAGCCGCCAAGGCAGGCGTCTTCCCGCATGGCTACACCTACTCCGGGCATCCCATCAGCGTGGCCGCTGCCAATGCCAATCTCGACATTCTGGAGCGCGAAGACCTCGCGGGCAACGCCGCGGCTGTCGGCGCGTACATGCTCGACGGGCTGCATGCGGCCTTTGACGGGCTGGCGATTACCGGCGAAGTGCGCGGCGTAGGGCTGATGCTGGCCGTCGAATTCGTGGCCGACCCGGCGACGAAGAAGCGGCTCGATCCGTCGCTTACCGTGGCCTATCGTATCTCCAAGCTGGCCCGCGAAAAAGGGCTCATCACGCGCGCCATGCCGCAGAGCGAAGCGCTGGGCTTTGCGCCTCCGCTGGTGCTGACACGCGGCGACGCCGACCAGATCGTCGACATCTCCGCAGCGGCAACGCGGCAGGTGATTGACGAACTGAGCCGCGAAGGAGTCCTCTAACTCTCAACTCGAAGGAAAGCACCATGCCCAGTCCAACCAACGGTAAGATCTGCTACATCGAATTGCCGGCCACGGATGTGGCGCGGTCGCAATCCTTCTACCAGGGGATCTTTGGCTGGAGCATGCGTGACCGCGACGGCGTCACCGCGTTCGACGATCCGACCGGCGGCGTGAGCGGCATGTTCGTGACTGGGAAGCAGGCGGTCGCCGACCCCGGCTTTGTCGTATCCATCATGGTCGACGACATTCGCCAGACGATCCGGCAGATCGAAGACTTTGGCTGCGAGATGGTGCACCCGCTCGGCTTCCATCCCACGGAATTGATCGCTCACTTCCGCGACCCAGGGGGCAATCTGCTTGGGCTATACCAGGAGCCGGTACAGGCCAGCTAGCTCCCCAAGGCAAAACCGCGCGCGGCTTCGAGGAGCTTCGCGACCGACTCGGTCGAGCAGGACTCCGAATAAATGCGCATGAGCGGCTCGGTGCCGCTGGCGCGCAGCAGCAGCCAGGTTTCCGCGGCGTTCGGCTTCGTTTTCGCTTCGGGATTGTCGAGGTTAAACTTGACGCCATCCAGGGTCTCGATGCGTAGGATGGGCATGCCGGCAAAGACGGGCTCGCCCACTTTCAGCGCCTTGGCGCGGCCGATGGCGCCGTTCTTGATTTCGTCGGCAATGTGCAGGTCGATGCGGCCGTACTGGTGTTCGCCAAACTCTTCCTGCAAGGCGGCCACCAGCTGGCCCAGGGTCTTCTTTTCTTCGGCCATCACGTTGGCGAGCAGCAGCGCGTTGAGCAGGCCGTCGCGCTCGGGCAGGTGGCGCTGGAAGCCGATGCCGCCCGACTCTTCGCCGCCCATCACGATTTCCTGCGCCTGCATGTAATCGACCACGTATTTGAAGCCGATGCCGTGCTCGTGCAGGGTGCGTCTGTACTTGGCGCAGATGCGGTCGAGCATCTTGGTGGTGTTGAAGGCGCGGGTCACGTCGCCCGGCCAGCCCTTGGACTTGAGCACCCAGTTGAGCAGGACGGAAAAAATCTTGTGCGGATCGACAAAGTTGCCATGCTCATCCGTGGCTCCGATGCGGTCGGCGTCGCCATCGGTGCAGAGGCCGGCGTCGCAGTGGTTGGCCACGACCGCTTCGCCGAGCGCGCGGATATGCGGCTCGATGGGCTCGGGATTGATGCCAGGAAAGAGCGGGTCGACGTTGCCGCGAATCTGGACGTGGTCGACGCCGAGGCGGGTGAAGACGCCGCTGAGCAGCTCGCGTCCGGCGCCATACATGGAATCGATGGCGAACTTGAATCCCGATTTCGCGATCAGGTCGAGGTCGGCGAATTGCTCGATGGCCGCCATGTAGGGAGCGATGAAGTCAACCTCTTCGATGGCTGCGGGCGTGGCGGCCTGGGGGACGGGCGCGCCCAGGTACGATTCAATCTCCGCGATGATGGAGGGGCTGCCCGATCCACCGTAGAAGGCCTTGTACTTAACCCCGTTCCACTGGGCGGGATTGTGCGATGAGGTAATCATGATGCCGCCGGCTGCGCCCAGTTCACGCACGCCGTAGGAAAGGGCCGGAGTGGGGGTGATCTCTTTGGCCAGCTTCACGGCAATACCGGTGGCGGCGACGACTTCCGCGCAGGTTTTCGCGAAGGCCTGCGACAGGAAGCGTGAATCGTACCCGATGCACAGGCCCCTCGATGCCAGTTGCGCTGGATCTTCCTGGGCATGCACGTAGGCGGCAACCGCGGCTGCGGCAGTGCGCACATTCTCAAAGGTGAAATCGCTGGCAATCACCCCACGCCAGCCGTCAGTTCCAAACTTGATTACAGGATGCGCCATCGTGCCAGCCGTCCCTCCGTTGCACACAGTGTACCGTGCAGAAAACGAAGAACGTCTCGGCTCGCGAGAACCGTTGGTAACCTTCGTGGGATTCACAGAATCAATGGCCATCAATGAAGGAACAGCAGCCAGACGCCCATCCCTACGCCGACGGCGGCCAGCACCAGCGCCAGGATCACTGCATTGGTCGAAACGCGTCCGGCCTGCCAGGTTCCCGTGCGCAGTTCGCGAAGCGTGCGCAGGTGATGAGTCACCGCGCCAATGTTCACGATCACGCCCAGCGCCACCGGGGCGACGCCGGAGGCGACCGAGAGCCCCGTGGCATGCACAGGCGCATGCGTTTCACTGGAGCGCATTTCGCGCAGAAACAGCCCGAACCGCGCGACCGCAAAGCCCACGCCCATCAGGCCCAGGCCGGTTCGGATCCAGGCGAGGAAGGTGCGCTCTGCGGCGAAGTAGGTTCGCGGATCTTCCTGGTAGCCCTGCTCAGTCATCCGGCGGCCTCCAAGCCAACCTGACCATGCCCGACCCCGACCACCGGGAGCGCCACGCGAAGCGTCCGCCTGCATGGCAAATGCCTAGATCAGGTCGTTGCGGCCGAGGGAGGCCAGGTCTTTGACGATCTTGCCTACGTCCTGCGAATGCTTGCGATGGGCGATGAGCAGGGCGTCGTCGGTTTCAACGATGACCAGGTCTTCGACGCCAACCAGCGCGACGAATTTTTTGGGGCTGTAGACGTAGTTGTCTGCCGCTTCAACGGCCATCAGGCCGTCGGTCTCGGCCACATTGCCTTCTTCGTCGCCGCGCAGACGCTTGTCGAGCTGGTATTCATAGAGCGACTCCCAGGATCCGAGATCGTTCCAGCCAAACTCGGCGGGAAGGCAGTAGAGGCGCGACAGGTGCTCGCCCTTGGCCGACCGCGGCTCGAGCACGGCGTAGTCGACGGAGATGTTTTCGCATTGCGGATACAGTTCGGCGAAGACCTCGTCGAACCGGTCGCTGCCAAACGCGCCAGCGATTTCTTCCAGCAGCGGTGCCGTTTCGGGAAGATGTTCGCGAACCGCATTGGCCAGCGTGCGCGCCGACCACAAAAACATTCCGGAATTCCAGTAGTAGTTGCCGGCGCTGATAAATTCTTCGGCACGGTTGCGGCTGGGCTTCTCGGTGAATCGGCGCACGTGGAGGGCACGGTCAGTGACGTCGGGCGGACCGTCGTCGCCTGTCTCGATGTAGCCGTAGCCGGTTTCGGCGCGGGTGGGCTCAATGCCCAGCACCACCATCACGTCACCCGAAGCGGCGAGCTGGATGCCGCGCTCGATGGCTTTCAGAAAGCGCGGTTCATCGCCGATGACATGGTCGGAGGGAAACACGCCGATGACGGCCTCAGGATTGGTCTTCTCGATGAGAAACGCAGCCAGGCCGCAGGCGGGCGCGGTGTTGCGCGCCACCGGCTCTTCGACGATCTGCCGCGAAGGAATGCCTGGCAGCTGCGCCTCAATCTCGGCCGAGAGCAGCTCGTTGGTGATGACCCAGAATTGTTCCGGCCCGGCGATCGGACTCAGCCGCTCGACCGTCTGCTGCAGCATGGATCGTTCGCCATCGAGCGCCAGCACCTGCTTCGCACGCGCACGCCGGGAACGCGGCCAGAAGCGCGTACCACTACCCCCAGCCAGAATCACAGGACAAAAATCAATGGACACGAATCGTTCCTTTCGAACTTGGAAACGCTATCCTACCCCACCGAGGGATAGCTTGCCTAGCCACGATTCGAGCTGGAAGACAGGGGGAAGCAGCGTGTTTGTTGTTTTAGATGGACGTCTGTCACGCAAGTCCGGTTAAGAAATTCCCCAGACGCTTGATGCCTTCATCGATGGTGTCGCGGGTGACAGGATATGACAGTCGTATATGGTGCGGCGTGCCAAAAGCTTCGCCCGGAACCGCGACGACGTGGCCTTCGTGGAGCAGCCGCGTGGCCAGTTCCGTGGCCGTTTTGATGCTGCCCTTGCCGATGTAGGCGCTCACATTCGGGTAGACATAGAAGGCGCCGCCCGGCTTGGTGCAGGTGACGTTGGGAATCTCGGCGAGGCGTGCCAGGATGTGATCGCGCAGGCCGATGAACTCCGAGCGAAACTCGTTGACGCACTCCTGAGAACCGGCCAGGGCCGCGATGGCTCCCTTTTGCACGAAGCTGGTTGCGTTGGAAGTCGACTGCGACTGCAGCTTGGAGAGATTGGCGATGATGGCCTTGGGGCCCAGCGCGTAGCCGGCGCGCCAGCCGGTCATGGCGTAGGTTTTCGACAGCGAGCCGAGCACGATCAGATGCTCCTTGGCCCAGGTGAAGGAACCGCCGGAGACCGGCTTGCCCTCATAATTCAGATAGACATAGCACTCGTCGAGGATGAGATAGATGCCGCGCTCATGGGCGAGGCGCACGATGCGCTCGAGGTCCTCGCCGCTCATCACCGAGCCGGCGGGGTTCGAAGGTGAATTCAGAATGATGGCCTTGGTGCGCGGCGTGATGGCCTTTTCAATGGCGTCGGCGGTGATGCGAAAGCTTTCCGACTCTTCGGTTTCGAGATAAACGACGGTGCCGCCGGCGTACTGGATGATGTCTTTGAAGCTGACCCAGTAGGGCACGGGGAGGATCACCTCATCGCCATGATCGACCAACACCTGGATAGCGTTGAAGAGGGCAAGCTTTTCGCCGGCCGTGAAAATGGCCTCGTCGATGGCGTAGTCGGAGCCGAAATCGCAGGCGTGGCGCTCGACGATGGCTTTGCGCACCTCGGGAATGCCGGGAACGACGGTGTAGCGCGTAAAATTCGCCTCGATCGCTGCAATGGCCGCGTCCTTGATGTGGCGAGGGGTGGCAAAATGCGGCTCGCCCGCGCCAAAGTCGACCAGGTTCACGCCCAGCGCGCGGAGTTTGGAAGCTTCGGCGGCCACCGCCATGGTTGCCGAAACCTCAATCCGCCCAATTCGCTCTGCAAATGTCTTGCGTTCAATCAAAGTGGTCATCACCTAGGTATCATCCCAGATTCGGCGGGCAAAGCAAAACATCGAGTTTCTCGGCCGACTTTTCCGGCGCAGCCCGGGTGTTGATTGATGAGTAATTACGCACGAATTGATTGACGACAGGGAAATGCTGTGTTGTACTTCGTTCGACAAAATTCTTGTATTTTCAGAAACAATTTGCGCTTGAAGAGGCCCCCACCTCCGACTTGCGATGCGCTGAACTTATCCAGAGGCTTGCTTCTCGCCTGTACGATCTGGTGTTTTTGGAACAGTCACTCGCTGAGTGGGTGAATGCGCGGGCCAGCTTCCCATCCGCGATCGAACAACTGAATCTGCCGTATCAGTCTTCCCCCACCGATGCCGCTGACTGCTTTGCTGGTCTGCCTGAGTGCCTGCCGGGTTTGCCTTGAATAAGTCTCCGCGCCCCGCCAGTCCGCCGCGCATCGGTCGGAGGGGTTGGATTGAACAAAAACCAAGGCGCCACCATCGGAGCCATCTTGCTCGCCGGCCTCTTCCTGCGCCCGGGCGGGGTCACGCCGTCGGCCAAGGAAGACCACCCTGCGGCGAGCGAAACGAGCGCGTCCACCGCAGCCGCCAAAGCCGCCGATGGCCCGTGGGTTGCGTCGTGCCGGTACTGGGCAGCCCGACGAGGAGACTCCTCCACCTCTCAAAAGCAGGACAAGCCGGTTGCGTCCAACCCTTTGAAAGAGCACGAAAGCTGGCTAAAGCAGCGTAACGGCGAAATCGAAGTGCACGTTCACGCCATGGCGCGGAGCGAGGAGTCACCCTGTCCGCCCGATAACGAATGGGGGCTACCGGGCGACCTTTCTAATGTCAATGTCAAAACCATCGTCGCAACTATCCCTGACCCTGTTCACAGCCACCTGGCTGTCTACTTTGATCGAACCATCGACGCCTTGCTCCAGGCGGCGAACGACAATGGATACGTCAGCAGCTATAACTGGCTGCCTTGGAAACTTCGCGCCGCCGGCGCAAAAGACACGGAGGAATCAGGCGACCAGGAACCCGGCCACAACGCTGAGCGGGAGCGCATGCCGGGCCTCATCATCCTCAAAGAAGCCCGTCCGAGGGGTAAATGGAACAAAACCATTTATCTCTTTCTTGTCGCCGAGTCGCCGGTGGTTGGCGTTGACCCCGACCAGTTGAAAAACGCTTTCGAGAGCGAAAGACGGATTCAAAAACAGTTTGGCCACTTCTGCGCGAACTTCCAACGCGGAAGGAACAATCACATTGGCGTGATCGGGCCGATGTTCACCGGCGCTGCCCTGTCGCTACGTGAGGGGCTCGAACAGGAAGTCAACATAATGCTCGCCGCTCAGCACTCAAAAGGCAAACAGTCATGTCTTGACGACGATCCTGCACTGCATGACGATCCTGCACTGCCGGTAGTGGACGTCGCCGCGCAAACTAGTTCCTACCTGGCCGCCTCTACTCTAGGCGCCGATATGTCCGGCGCGACTGTAAATTTTGTCTCCTTCACCGATAATTTTTCCTTTGACAAGCGGGCCTTTTTCGATCGGCTCAGAGCCTCTGGCTACCGCACAGAAGACGTCACCTTTCTGGTTGAGGACAACACCGCGCTTGGTGACGTCAATGCCGGGCCTGACGAATACGCGACCTCGATTCAGATTGACGTGATCGCAGACGCATTGAGCAAGAATCCAGACTTGGTGCCTAAGGTCAAGGAACTTCTCCTCAAGCGATTTCCTCCTTCGACAGAATCGAAAAGCATTGCCGACATTTCGGATACAACGCTATACAACAGTATTGCTGCTCCCGACTCTCTTCTGAGAAGCGATATATTCAATTCCCCGTTTTTCATACGCTATCGAAAAGAGCATGGGGACTTGACCAGCCTGAATTTCGGCAGCTACAACATCATTCGCTTTCCTCGCGAGACCTCCTCGCTACGCAACGCTCAGGCTGCGGCCGACGCGGGAGACAACCGGACCGCCGCCAACTCCTCGGTGCCCAGCCCTTACCTTCATTTGTCGTTGAAGGATTTTAACGTCACCGACGGTGTCCCACATTTCGCGCGGGAACTTACACCCCTTTCTCAGGAAAGCCTAATGATGGGCATCACCCGTCAACTGCGACGAACAGACTCCAAATTTGTCGTCATCATCGCCTCGAACGTGCTCGATGAAATCTACCTCTCACGATTCATTCGTCGTTCCTGCCCCGATGTGAGATTTGTGTCTTTCGGCGCAGACGTCTTAGGGGTCCGCGAGGTGGACAACGTTCCTTTCATCGGCTCCTTGACCTTTGGCGCCTACTCGCTGGGCCCATTCTTTGCCGGCTACGCGAAAAATTCGCCCAATGTCATACGCAATTACTCCGACAGTCAGAGCGAGGCAACGTATAACTCAGCGAGTTGGATTCTTTGGCCAGGGAACGCGACGTCACTGCCTTTGAAAGGCTATCGCGAACCTCGCTTCAACGGGCGTGAGTTGCCGCAGCAACCCTCGCTTTGGGCGATGACCATTGGCGCCGATGGATATTACCCGCTTGGCATCCTCAATATCTGCGCCAGTGACCGACCCATCTTTCTACCAGCCATCGATCGCAGGTCGGGACAAATCAAATCTCAGTATTGCGACACCGCTCACGTCGTGGAATCTCCCTGGGCCACCTACGCGCTTCATCCTTCTTTGTTCTGGAAGGCGCTTTGTGTATTGATCGCGCTGGTTAGTTTCTCTCACGCGCTGGTGCTAATCTTCGCGGATTACTGGTCTCCGCTGACGCGCGACGTTGCCGTCGAAAGCAATGACCTGCCTCGTCGCCGTTCGGCATATCTGCACGTCAGCGCGGCGGCTCTCTTCTGCATGGCGTTCGTGGTGGCCTACCCCGCCTTCTCGCTGAGCAGGTTAATCGACGTAGGTTCAGCTTCCATCTGTCTATGGGTGGCTGTCGGCTGCTCTTTCCTGGCGGTCGCCGTCACCCTCTGGAAAACTCGCAGATATCTTGGTTGGGTTATGCCTCCCAAGGATTCCCACAAGCGCTCTCCCTTGCGTCGCTTCTATGCCGCAATGAACGCGAACATCTATCTTTTCTTCTCGGTTTCTGCGTTGGCCGTGCTTCTTGTCATACCCGCGCTATGGTGCGCGATGTCGACCGGCGCATGGGCTGGCGATGTGTATCAGTATGTCGGTGTGTCTTTCAACTTTCGCAACATCTATCCGGGCAGCGGAGTTTCGCCTCTCGTTCCCATACTTCTGCTGCTTGCCGGCTGGTATATCTGGGCTGTTTGCCAGACCAGGCGCCTGCGCTTTTCCCCGGCCAATCGTCCGCAGCTGCCGGAAAGGATCGATGCATCGACCGACAATCGCTTCTTTGTCTCGTTCGAGGATGTGGGCCGATGTCAAACTACCCACGACTCCTGGCTCTACGACAATATGAGCTGTCCATTCATCACACGGCAGCTCCTTTGCCGCAATTGGAAAAAACACCGGCTCGCGATCGACATCTTCCTCATCGTCGTCTATGTCGTTCTCTTTTTGTGGCTGACGCTCTTCAGTCCGATCAAAAGTCTTGAACACTTTTTGAGCAGTAGCCCAACTCTTGGAACTCCTTACGAATGGCTGGCAGGCGGCCTTTTCTTTACCCTCATCTTCAGTGCCCTTGCCGGCTGGGTGCGCATACTCGCCATCTGGACTTCGCTGAGAAGAGGCCTGCTGGACAAGCTCGAACACCAACCTATTCGCTTCGGTTTCTCGCGCTTCAAAGGTATTGGGTGGATGACCCTGCTGCGCCAGGGCGGGATCGAGCAGCAGTGGCACGACGTTGCGCGGTCGCTTGAATCCATGCGGCAAATCCTGCACGAAAAAACGCTGCTCGAGAATGTTGGTGCGGAGCACTGGCTGATCCTCGAGTCGTGCTACAACAGACTGACCGATGAAACGGCAAGGCTGCGCAAGCGCATTCAACTTCACGAGGAGTCGGAACCTTCCAAGATACCCGACTATAAATTTGCGGAACAGGTGGAGAAGTCCTGCGCGGTCTTCAGTCAGAAGCTGCTCCAGTATGTTCTCATCCCTTACTGGGAGCACGAGCGGACTGGTCTGGTCGAGAGCCCGGAGAGTGAAGAGCTGCCGATTCGGGCGCAGAAATCGGAGAGTCGAGAGAGCCAGCATCACGTTCCCCTTGAATTGCATGCCTCATCCGCTTCGGTGGACCCGGTGCATATCCAGGTTGCGGAAGAGTTCCTGGTCATTCGCTACATCTCGCTGATCCGCGCCGTCCTGGCCAATGTGCGCTATCTGATGACGTTTGTTTCTGCGTTCTTTGTGCTGGCCCTGGTCGCGTGGAATTCATACCCTTTTCAGCCACGCCATTTATGGGACTGGACGTTTACAGCGCTGCTGATCTG
>CAILBQ010000339.1 GCA_903832475.1 uncultured Acidobacteriota bacterium
GGACACCGCAATTGCGCATCAATTGCCCTAAAACGCGCATACTGGTGATAGAGCGTATCCAGCAGTCTGTCCCTGGGTCCCGCTACATCCCATGGATTCGTGGCCGAGGGGCAGAAGGGGCGCAGATGCGCCCCTGGGGGCGCCTGCCTTTTTCGTCGTAACTCGCTCTCCTGAAACCACTTTCCGCATCAGAACAACAAAGGGGCGCACCCCTCCCCCCTCCCCTATACTTCGCTCTTTTTTCGCTTTTTGACTCATCTGGAACTTCGCGCGTCAGCCTGTGCTAAGCTGCCAACTCAAGAGGCCATCCATGCGCATTTCCCCATTCGCCCTTGCGATCGCGGTAGCTTTGTCGTCCTCTGCCCTCGCCGAGCCGCCCGCAGACTCCAAAGCCGTGTCGGCCGCCGCGTGGAACCAGGCCGCCGCAGCGAAGTACATGGACGATCGCCAGGCTTGGTGGCAGGACTGGCCGCACGCCCAGAAAGACCACGGCACCGTCTGCGTCTCCTGCCACACCCAGGTTCCCTACGCCCTCGCGCGTCCGCTCCTCCGCAAGCAACTTGGCGAAAAGAAAGTCTCCGACCCCGAACGCGCCATGCTCGACAGCATCCTCCAGCGCGTCGCCCTGGGTAACGAAGCCACCACCTTCTATACCGACGCCGAACACGGCCCCGGCAAGACCAAGGAAGCCCGCAACGCAGAATCCGTCAACAACGCCCTCATCCTCGTCAGCTATGACGCAGCCCCGGCCGCGGCTGAGCCCGCCCACCTCCAGGCCACCACCCGCAAAGCCTTTGAAGAAATGTGGGCTCTCCAGGAGCAATCCGGCCCGAAAGCAGGAGCCTGGATCTGGCAGAACTTCCACTTCTCACCCTGGGAAGCCCCCGAATCCGAATACTACGGCGCCGCCATGGCCGCCCTCGCCACCGGCCTCGCCCCGGATCGATACGCAAACGACCCCAAGATTCAGACCAACCTGGCCCTGCTCCGCGCCTACCTTCATCGCGAATACCCTGATCAGCCCCTGATCAACAAGATTGCTCTGCTCTGGGCCTCCGCCAACCTCCCGGGCCTCCTGACCGAGCCAGAAAAGAAATCCCTCGCCCAGGAAATCCTCGCCAAGCAGCAGCCCGACGGAGGCTGGAACCTCACCAGCCTCGGCCTCAACGACAGAGGCGAGTCCTCCTGGAAGCGCCACGACAAAACCGCTTTCGACCCGCGCAGCGACGGCTACGCCACCGGCCTCACCCTGGTCGCCCTCGAAGAATCTGGCCTGTCCAAATCGAGTCCCGAAGTTGCACACGGCTTGGCTTGGCTGACCACCCATCAGGACAAAACCAATGGCCCTTGGCCCGCCTGGAGCGTCAACGTCCAGCGCGACCCCACCTCCGACGTCGGCAAATTCATGAGCGACGCCGCCACGGGCTTCTCCATCCTCGCCCTCGAACACAGCAACTAGCCGTATCCATTCATCAGGCCAGAAATCGTATCAGGCTTCAAAATGGAGTTCCCCATATCTCCCCCGTACTTTGCGGGAGATGTGGGATCAACCAGCCTCGTTGCTCACACCGGATTTCGTCCTCCCATCTCCCCGCCACTCCTTTTCCGGAACACCACCTTCAACTCACGCCTCCAGTGCTCCCCCACCGCAACCAGCTCCCAATCCACCTCCGGCGAGAAATACCGCAGTACCGACTCATTTGCCGGGTGAATCCGCAACGCCGGCGCTACCAGCACCAACCGCGGCGCGCGCGACGAAACTTCCACTCCCGCAAAATATCCCTGTCGCTCAAACGCTCCAGTCTCGCGATTGCCCTCCCGCCGCCTCTCCGCATTTAACGCCCGCACCCGGATCCAGTAGTCCAACCCCTGCAGCGGTAAGTGCAAATCGTCATCCGCTTTCACCTCGATCACCACCAGCCGCCCCTCCCGATCGACCGTCAACAGGTCCAGCATTCCCCGTTCTCCGCTGCCGATGGCCGGCACCTGCGAATACAGAAAATCCCCTCGCAGCCCCGGCAAGAACTCGCCCAAACCCATGCGAATCCTCGATTCCAGCCACCGCTCCGGCTGCAATCGAAACAACGGATCGACATGCGCTCCTTCCGCACTCCTGTTGGCAAACAGCCTTCCCAGCAGTTGCCGGCAAAGCTGCTCCGTGTCCTCGGTTAGCGGGGTCTCGTTCGCTCCGGCGCCGAAGGTCACTTCCAATTCTTGCGCAAACGACCGGTTCGACGCTCCGCAGCGCACCCGCGCAAATTCCAGCCCGTGCAGCAGCAGCCCTACTTCTGTCGCCGCATGCACCCGCACTTCCACCTGCGCGCGATCTGGCTCGGGCACCAGCGCCATCACCCTCGACATCCCCAACGCGGCTCTTTCCCTGGCAAGCCCGGCGTCGAAGGCATGCACCAGGCGCGACTCCGCATTGCCGGTATCCTGAAAATCGATCTCAACCAACTCTTCCGACCGCTCATCCAGCGTGAACAGTTGAAACTTCGCTGCACCCCGATTCAGCCACGCCATCCGCTCCGCGGTCGTCCGCCACGCGCCTTCCGGAACGATGACCTTCAACCCCTCAAAATGCCGGCTCCCCTCGCCCCGCCCTACCCGCTGCACGCTCCGCTCCCGGCAATGGTCGAGCCACAGCAGGCCCAGCGTCAGGATTCCGTCGACCATCGCCGACGACTCATCCGATCCCACCCCGATCACTGCCTCCGCCGCTGGCCCGCGCACCAGGCTCCCCCGCACGTACGCCGGACCAAAGCTGTGTTCAAGATCCGTCGCTGTCCTGAATCCATCCTGCTTCCAGTCCGGAAACGCCCGCTGCAAGACCCGCTCCAGAAGCCGCAGATACTGTCGTCGGCCGGTATCCCGCGTCGTCGGCGTTCGGCGATCGCTCCCCGGAACCACCTCCAGCGAAGTCGGCTTCACCGTGCCCATCCGCCGCGTCATCACCCGCAGACCCGACGGTCGGCGTTCGGCGCTCACCACCGAGCGCACCACGTTCCGCTCTTCACTCCACAGTTGCCAGACGCACCGCCCATGCGATTCGGCAATCGAATACCGCGCATGACGAAGATCGAACAGCACCCGCCCATCTTCCAGAATTGCCGCCGCCGGATGCTCCGCCAGGTACTCTTCCACCAGCGCCGCCAAAGCTGACGCAGCCAGAACTGCGTCTCCAGCTGCCGAATTCCCAGCGGCCGCATCCCCAGCGCTTGTCAACGCCGGCACCGCATCCTACCAGCCCATCTGCGAACGCAGGTTCAGAATGTGCGCGGTGTGATGTCGCGAATGCCAGTCATACGCCGCAAGAACCTGCGCCAGGTTCTGCCGCCCGCTCTCCGGATGCACATACCCCCGCCGGAAATCCTCGTCCGACAATGCCTCCAGCAGAGAGACCCAGCGCACATGCAACGCCGTAATCAGGTTCAGGGAAATGTCGACCGGCAGCCACCGCGCATCGGACAAATCCGCCCACGCGGCCTCGTCATACGGCTTGATCGTCGGCCAGTCTTCGGTCAGCGCCAGCTTCATGCGGATGTAGGCATTGGCGTGGCTGTCGGCCAGGTGATGCACCACCTGGCGCACCGTCCACCCGCCCTCGCGATACGGAGTGTCCAGCTGATGGTCGTTTAATCCTGTCACAGCGCTCGTCAGACGCTCCGGGAAAAGCTTGAGCGTCCGTATATGAGCGACACGTATCCCTGCCATACTGCTGGCTGGCAGGCTGAAATGACCGATGGGGTAGCGGAGGTCTTCGAGGACGGGCATGCCGAAAACACTAGCAGAGGCGCGGCAGTCTTTCCATGAAGAAAAGAGGCACATTCCCTGGAGCTTTCCGCTTTCGGGAAGGCGCCTCTCTTCAATTCACGACGGAACCGTTCTGGGTTGGGCGAACTTCTGGTTAGGCGTGGGGATGGTGGTGATGGTGGTGGCGATGATGATGCCGTCCGGCGGCAAAGGCCGGGCTGGCACAAATCAACACCAGAAGCGAGGCGAGGATAAGCTTCTTCATGGTGTGAAGCGTAGCACGATTCCAGCCGCCAGGAATGCCCCGGAAGTGCCAGGAATCAAGTCAACCACGGCTCCTCCTGGCCCCTTTCGGGGCTTTCCCGGAAAGGGCGTACACTAAGTAGTACGATGAGTGTTGCTCCCACCTTCCCATCTTCGTTTCTCGCCGCAAGGCAAGCTCCCAGTCATCAGCGCTACTTCTTCGAAAAATTTGGCATCACGGAAAGTCTCCTCGAGCGCTGTCTCGGCGAAGCACTCTCCGCCGGCGGCGATTACGCCGACCTTTACTTTGAATCGGTTACGGCCATCTCTCTCGGCGTCGACGAACAGATCGTCAAATCTGCCAGCCAGGGAACCAGCGCCGGCTGCGGCATTCGCGTCCTCTCCGGCGAGCGCACCGGCTACGCGTACACCGACAACCTGAGCCCCGAGCGCCTCCTCCACGCCGCCAAGACCGCGGCTCTGATCGCCTCCGGCCCGACCAAACATACCGTCCACGGCTTTCAGGACAAACCGCTGGCCGACCTCTATCCCGTCCCACTTGGCGGTTTCGATCTCGACCTCGCCGCCCGCCTCGACCTCATCCAGCGGGCCGATCGCGCCGCGCGCGCCTTCAGCCCGCACATCGTGCAGGTCCGCTCCAGCTACAGCGAGGAGCTTCGCCGTATCCTGGTCGCCGGCTCCGATGGCGCCTTCGCGTCCGACACTCAGCCCCTCTGCCGACTCAACGTCTTCGTCATCGCCAAAGATGAAAACAACACCACCCGCGGCTCGGCCGGATGCGGCGGTCGCGGCGGTCTCGACATCTTCGCAGGCTCAAAAAGCCCTGAAAACCTCGCTCGCGAAGCCGCCCGCGGAGCTATCCTCCAACTCGGCGCCGTTCCCGCACCGGCCGGCGAAATGGAGGTCGTCCTCGGCCCCGGCTGGCCCGGCATCCTGCTTCACGAAGCCGTGGGCCACGGCCTCGAAGCCGACTTCAACCGCAAAAAAACCTCCGCCTTCGCCGGCCTCATCGGCCAGTCCGTCGCCAGCTCCAAGGTTTCCGTAGTCGACAACGGAACCATTTCAGGACGCCGCGGTTCGCTCAACGTCGACGACGAAGGCTCCCCCACCCAGGAAACCGTGCTCATTGAAAACGGCATCCTCAAGGGCTATCTCACCGACAAGCTCTCCTCCCGCCTCACCGGCGCCGCCAACACCGGCTCCGGCCGTCGCGAAAGCTATCAGTGCATTCCCATGCCGCGCATGACCAACACCTACATGCTGGCCGGCGACGACGACCCTGAAGACATCCTCCGCAGCGTCAAACGCGGCCTCTACGCTGTCAACTTCGGCGGCGGACAGGTCGACATCACCAACGGCAAGTTCGTCTTCTCCGCCTCCGAAGCTTACCTCATCGAAGACGGCAGGATCACCGCGCCCGTCAAGGACGCAACCCTCATCGGCAATGGCCCTGAGGCCCTCAAATACGTCTCGATGGTCGGCCACGACCTCAAGCTCGACGAAGGCATCGGCACCTGCGGTAAAGCAGGCCAGTCGGTCCCCGTCGGCGTCGGCATGCCCACCATCAAACTCGACAAAATGACCGTCGGCGGCACAGGAAGGTAGTTCATGCAATCCATCTCAGAGGAACCAAAAGTGACCCCCATCATCGTGGAAGTGGAAGTGAAACGCTGGCACGGAACCGCCGACAGCCGTGTCTTCGGATGGCAGCAGATGCCCGTCACCGAAGCGCTCCGGCTCCAGGACGAAACCTTTCGCTGTCCCGAATGCCTGGGCCGCGTCCGCCTCCGCCGCGGTTCCCCCGAAGAAGGCACCGTCGACTACGCCGAGCACTACAGCAAGAACCCCGGCTGCAGCCTCGGCAACTGCTTCTCCGGCGAAAAGAAGCCCCACCCCAAGCCCGTCGGCTGAATCTTTTTCGGCAGCTCACTTCAGGCCTCAGTGTCGGTTGACGCAGAGGCCATAGCCCTTTCGGGCTCAGATCCAGCTATAATCCGCGATCATGTTCCCTTACGACCGAGAACTGCTCGCCTGTCTGCAAACCCCGCCTATTGCCGTCGCCGACGTCCTCGCCACTATGCAGTCGATCGATGCGCTTACCATTCCGACTGACGGCCTTAAATGGTTCAACGGCCTCTACCTCGCCGTCACCCAGGCCGTTGAAAACCGCGTCCAGTCTGGTGGATTCACCGACGCAGCCTTCCTCGCCCAGCTCGACGTGCAGTTCGCCCGTCTCTACTTCGACGCCCTGCGCAACTCCCTCTCCGGCGAATCTGTTCCTTCCTGCTGGATCGCCCTCTTCTCGGTTCGAAACCTCCCCGGCCTCACCCGCATCCAGTGCGCTCTCGCCGGCATCAACGCCCATATCAATCACGACCTGCCCATCGCTATCGTCAACACCTGCAAGTCCGCCGCGCTCGCTCCGCAGCACGCGTCCGTCCAATACACCGACTACACTTCCCTGAATTCCACTCTCGACAGCCTCATCGAACAAGCCAAGCACACCCTCAACGTCGGCATGCTTGGCGAAGCCATCCCCGCCGGCTCCGTCCTCGAAGATACCCTCGCCGCCTGGAGCGTCTCCGCCGCCCGCGAAACCGCCTGGAACAACGCCGAACTCCTCTGGCATCTCGAGCCCGAACCCACCCTCACCGCCGCCTTCCTCGACTCCCTCGACGGCCTCTCTACCGTCGTCGGCAAAGTCCTGCTTACGCCCCTCCCCGCCCTCGAAGTCCTCCCCGACTGAACGACTCCCAACTCCATCCCCCTCGGAATGCCCCTCCCACCGGCGCATTTGATAGCGTGAGCACATGCCTCCCGCAACTTCCCGCCATTCCCGCAAATACTCCGCAGTCCTCTCAGCCGCGCTCTCGATCGCCATCTCAAGCGCCACCCTTGTAGCCCAGACGGCTCCGTCTCCCAGCTCGGCTTCCGCTCCACTCGACCCACTCACCATCAACGCCACCAACTGGTACTGGGGTCCGGCTAACACCTGGTCCTGGCACAACACCCGCCGCATCTTTCCCACCGCCGGAATCAGCCGCGGCGCCGGCCCCGTTACCCCGCTCCTGCACAACGACCGCGAGCTCAGCAGCATCTTCTTTACCGACCCCACTTCTCAAAAGCCCATGACCGTCGCCGCCATGCTCGATCGCACCTTCACCGACGGCTTCCTCGTCCTCCACCACGGCAAGATCGTTGCGGAAACATACCGCAACGGCATGACCGCCGACGACCCCCACATGCTCATGTCCGTCTCAAAGTCCGTGATGGGCACCCTTGCCGGCATCCTCGCCGATCAGGGAAAACTTGATCCCGCCAAACTCGTCACTGCCTACATCCCAGAGATGCAGGGCACCGTCTATGAAGGCGCCACCGTCCGCAACCTCCTCGACATGACCGTCGACGACCCCACTGAGCGCGCCGCTTTCACCTCCGCCGAAGGCACCGCCAAAGCCTACGAAGCCGTCGACGAAGCCGGCGGCTGGCTCCCCGCCACGCCCACCACTGCACCCGGCCTGCGCGCCTACCTCGTCAGCCTTCACCGCCCACACGGCGTCCACGGCAAGCAATTCCTCTACCTCGACCAATCCGCCATCCTCATCGGCTGGGTCATGGAGCGCGCCACCGGCAGGGATCTCTCTGCCCTCCTCACCGAGAACCTGTGGTCCAAACTCGGCGCCGAGCAC
>CAILBQ010000340.1 GCA_903832475.1 uncultured Acidobacteriota bacterium
CCGAAAGCGCGACCCACCGGAACGGCCCCGCACCCTCGCAAAACAGCGGCCGAATATACTCCGGCACAAACCCTGGAATGTTGAATGCCTCGCTGCAGCCCGCATCCGCAGCAAATCGCCGAATGTTATTTCCATAGTCGAACGCAATCGCACCGCCGCGCTGCAAGTCCAGCATTGCATTCACATGCACCGCCATCGAAGCCGTCGACAGGCGCGTATATTCCGCCGCATCTTGCCTGCGTAGTTCGGCTGCCTCGGCCAGCGAATATCCAATCGGCACATACCCATTCAGCGGATCATGCGCACTCGTCTGATCCGTCACCACGTCGACCACCACACCGCGCCGCACAATTTCCGGCAAGACCTCCGCGCAGTTATCCACCAGCCCCACCGACAACGCGCGTCCCTCACGCCGCGCCTCCTCGCACAACGCCAATGCTTCGTCGAGATTTTCCGTCACCTGGTCGCAATAGCGCGTATCCACGCGGCGCTGAATGCGCGTCCGATCCACATCGATCGCCAGCACCACGCCATCGTTCAAGGTGACTGCCAGCGGCTGCGCTCCGCCCATGCCGCCCACGCCGCCCGTCACCACCAGCCGCCCCTTCAACGTACCGCCAAAATGAATGTCCGCCAGCGACGCGAACGTCTGAAACGTCCCCTGCAAAATGCCTTGCGTCCCGATATAGATCCAGCTCCCCGCCGTCATCTGCCCATACATCATCAGGCCCTTGCGATCGAGCTCGTGAAAGTGCTCCCAATTCGCCCACTGCCCCACCAAATTGGAGTTGGCGATGATCACGCGCGGCGCCATATCATGCGTTGGAAACACCGCCACCGGCTTGCCCGACTGCACCAGCAGTGTCTCTTCGTTGCCCAGCTGTTCAAGCTCACGCACAATAGCGTGATAGCTTTCCCAGTTACGCGCCGCCTTCCCGATCCCGCCGTACACCACCAGGTCTTCAGGCCTCTCCGCCACTTCCGGATCGAGATTGTTCATCAGGCACCGCAGCGCGCCCTCCTGCTGCCAGCCCTTGCACCGAAGCTGCGATCCGCGCGGTGCGCGAATCGGTGCGAATGTCGTCGTCATGCTCTTCTCCCTGGCCGAGTGCCTCAGGCCATCTGTTTCTGGTAGCGCGTTTGCACTGCTCGATACCTCTGCCGAATCCAGTCTTCGTCTTGGTGATGCCCATCCCGCAAAATGAACCGGCCGCTGACCGCAACGTCGCGCACCGCCGACTTCGAGAGCGCAAACACAACCTGCGATGCGAGTGAATCGGCATCCACTCCCAGCATCGAAAAATCATTCAAATCGACGGTGAAGAAATCCGCGGACTGACCGGTCGCGAGCTCACCACCCGTCAATCCCAGCGCCTGGTATCCATGCTGGCTGGCCGCTTGAAACAACGCCGGACCGATCGCCTGCTTTGTCGCCCAATCGTCCCGCGCCGAGGCATCCAGAATACCCCGCTGCTGATCGCGCAGCCGCAAGTGATACTCCAGCTGTCGCGCATCTTCGAGCAGATCGATCTGCGCCTGGCTATCCGTCCCAAACGCCACGCGAATCCCCAGCCGCGCCGCATCATCCGCCGGAAAGATCCCATCTCCCAAATTGCGCTCCGTCGTCGGGCACGAGCAAATCGTCGTCCCTGCTTCGGCCACCGACCTTAACTCCGCGCTGGTCAAATGGATCGCATGAATCAGCGTTGTCTTGCTCCCCAGGATGCCATGCCGCTCCATCAAAGCCACCGGCGTCGCGCCATACTCCGCCTCGCAGGCGGCGTTCTCTCCCACCTGCTCCGAGATATGCATGTGCAGCGGCATCCCGCCTGGATTTCCCGGCCCCGTTCGCGCAAACGCGACAATCTGTTTCAAATCGCTTAGCGGCACCGCGCGGACGCTGTGCGGCGCCGCCCCCACCGTCACGCGATCAACACCGGCATAGCTTGCTGCGAGAGATTCTAAGTTGTCGAGATACTCATCCGGGGACTCATAAAAACGCCGCTGCCCGGGATGGGTTTCTCGCTGAAATCCCGCCCGAGAATACGCCGTCCGCAGCAGGCAGATACGCAAGCCCACCGACTGCGCTGCAGCAATCACCTGCCGGCTCAACAAATTCGGATCAGCGTAAGCCTGCCCATCCAGGTCGCGATGCAGATAGTGAAATTCCCCAACCGCCGTGATCCCCGCACAGACCATCTCCAGAAAGGTAGCTCGGGCTACGTCGTAGACATCTTCCGGCGACGCAAACCCCGCCGCCCTGTACATCTGCTCCCGCCATGTCCAGAACGTGTCCCCACCCGCGGCTCGTCCCTCCGCCCGTCCTCGGAACAGCCGTTGAAACGTATGCGAATGTGCATTGGCCAGCCCCGGAAGCAGCGCCTTTCCGGCAAGCGTGACAACCTCCGCCCCAGCCGGCGCCGTCTCCCGCGTCGCCAGTCCCGCCACCTGCCCGCGGTCGTCCACCAGCAGGCCAACGCCCGCGCAAGGGCGTCCCTGGGCGTACAACAACTCCGGCAGATACAAGGTAGTCATGGGAGGCGAACTCTGCAGTCCATCCTAGTCGTTCGCACCCTGCACCTAAAGCAGAGATACTCGCTCTCTCCTCGTTTTCATAGAGGATCCACCGCTCATTTCCAGGATTGGGGCCGGCTTCCACGGTGAACCCCCAACGGGATAGGAAGAAGCGGAAGGCGGGAAGGTAAGGACCCGGCTGCGCATCGCCATCCGAGGATGAGACGGTATCGGCATGACAACCGGCTGCACCGGCTTCTTGCAGTCGGGATTCCAAACCAGCCCCGGTCCGCCTCCCGGATCCAGCAGCACCTGGGAAATCGATCCCAGCGCCGGAAAGCAGCAAATCAGCGCCGTCATCCCCAGCGTCACCACATCCGTCCACAGATTCGCCCGGTCCAGGTAGCGCATCGAGATCGCAAGCTTGTCCGGTGTCACCACCGACTTGAAAAAACCCAACTGATCCTTCACCGTCCCCAGCAGTTCCGCCTCCTGGCTGTACTTCAACGACGCCGGATCGGTCAGTCCAGGCCGAACCCTAAGCAGCCGCGCATATTGCTCACGAAACTCCTCGGTCAGTTCCGGCCGCACCGGTCGTGGCCCCACCAGGCTCATCTCTCCGCGCAGCACATTCCACAACTGCGGCACTTCGTCCAGCTTCGACCGACGCAAAAACGCCCCAACCGGCGTGATGCGCGGATCGGCTCCCATCGTGTACGCCGGTCCCGGTGCCCCATCCAACATGGTGCGCAATTTGAAAATCTTAAACGGCTTGAAATCGCGACCCATCCGCACCTGCCGGAACAAAATCGGTCCCCGCGAAGTCAGCCGAATCATCAACCCTGCAACCAACAGAGCCGGAAGAGCCAGGAGCAACAAAAAAGCCGAAGCAGAAATGTCCAAAGTCCGTTTCACAGATTCCCCCGTCGTCCCTGGAATTGGGCGGCGCAGGCGGCATCCATTGCCCACCGCGCTCAAGGAGACGACTCATGGCTGAAACGGTATCCCGGAATTCGCTGCACGGAATTCTTCCGAGGACAGAACTCCCCATCGTGCTCATGTGGGGCGCACCAAGCCGAACGCCAGAGGCTTTCACCTTGCTATCAACGCTGCCCGGTCCCCCGACCCGGCTGCTGGGAATAAGTGAACAGTTCCTCCATCAAACCGCGCTTGCCCAATCAAGTCAAGACACTCTGCACCCTGTTTCACTCAAAATCATCACATTCCCATATTGGGCACTTCGCCGCAGAATCCATCTGCAACAAAACAAAAGCGCCCACCCGAAGGCAGACGCTTTCGTCCCAAACTGGAACGGCTTACTTGATCTTGATGAAGATGATAACCAGCGTGAACAAGGTCAGCGACTCGATGAACGCCAGGCCAAGAATCAGCAAAAGCTGAATCCCAGCGCGCGCGCCCGGATTGCGGGCAAGAGCTTCGACAGCGCTGCCAGTCGCCCGGCCTTGGCCGAGACCGCAAAGACCAGCCGCCAGGGCCAGTCCGATACCAATGCCGATCGGAGCCAGATCCACGGCTCCGCTGCCCGTTTGCGCAAATGCCGGGACCGCGCAGAACAGAACCGAAAGGGTCATAAGAAAATATTGAAGTTTACGCATTGCTCTCCTTGATGTCTTCCTGCTTCACAAAATTGATCCCCAGTGGGTGGTTGAGGCTCACCGTACTGGCCCCCTCACGCTGAAGAATCGTCCGTTCACCCAGGGCAGAAGCCTCCCCAGCGGAATCTTGAAGTATCGAACCCTGAAAACAGGTCCGGAAGGTTCACTAGTGGTCGTGCGCCACAGCCATCGACAAATAAATCATCGTCAACAGCATGAAAACATACGCCTGGATCAGAGACACAACCAGGTGAAGCCCCAGAAACACCGCCGGAACTCCAATCGGAATCAACGAAAAGAACACCAGCGTGACCAGGCCGCCCGCGAACATGTTGGCATAGAGACGTATCGTCAGCGACATGATGCGAGCGAAGTGAGAAATGACCTCGATAGGAAACAGCAGCGGTGCAATCCACCAGATCGGTCCGGCAAAGTGAGCCAGATACCCTTTAAATCCCTGTTCCTTGAAACCAAAAAAGTTGTAGTACACAAAGGTGACCAGCGCGATCCCTAACGGAATCGCCGGCGTCTCCGTCGGGGCATTCACCCCGGGGATGAGACCCACCAAATTGCACGACACAATGAACAAAAAAATCACCGTTACATAGCTCTGAAATCGCTCATACCCGTGCCCGATGATCTGGTCCGCCTGCCCACCCGTAAATTCGTGAATCATCTCGGCAAATTGCTGCACCGTCCCCGGCTTCTCCACGCTCAGACTGGCGCGAACCATCGCAAAGAAAGCAAGCAGAATGACAAACACCAGCAATTCCAGCGCAAAAGCATTATTGATCGGGGCCGCAGGGTTGGCAGGATGCACCCCAATGGCGTTCAGCAGCGAATTGACCGGGCTGCCAAAGAGCTGGTTCAGCAATCGTGTCAGTGCGAGAGATTCGGGCATGAGTCGATAGTCTTCCTGATTCAAATGGTGCTGTGAATTACGCTAACCGCGCAGCAGCCGCAGGGCTTCCCATACCAGGCCGACTAAGGCCAATGCCAATCCGCAGACCAACACAATGGGCGAACCCTGGAAACACTTCAGGCTACCATAAATCACCCCGGCAAAGATCATTAGCCGTACCAGAAACAGCCCCACCACCAGCCCCGCCCCGCGCGGAGTCTTCCCCTGGTCCAGACTGGCATTGAACAGCTTGATCAGCCGCCCCCACTCCAGAATGCTCAGCGCCGAGATTCCCGCCCCCACCGCAAACAGCACCGCGTTCCGCCAGCCCATCCCGAGCCCAATCACCAGGTCGGCAATCGCCCCGATCGCCAGCGTCACCCAAACCGCCCTCCGCAACAGCCCCGCCAGGTCGGCGTCGCTGAACGCCACCAGCGGATGCACCGGCGGCGCCTCCACCTGGCTCTCGTCGAGGGCAGTCTCCGGTGGCAAACTCTGATTTTCCAATCCAGGCTCGTTCTCGTGCGGACTTTCGCTCACCGGCCCCCTCGCGGCGCATTATCCGCCGAAAGCGCCATCCGAATCACGCTCACCATCCCCGAAATAAGGCCAAAGATCAGCCCGGCAATCGCTCCCCAGTGCGTGCCGAAGCGATGATCGATCCACCACCCGATCCCATACCCGATCAGCGCCGCGCAGGGCAGCACAAACGCAATCTGCATCAGCTTTTCCGCCTGCACCAGGCTGGAAAGCCCACCCCCGTCCTTTCCTGGACTGGAGCCCGGATCCCGGCGCCGCTCGCTCTCATTCGGATTGGGAGGATTGAAAGCCATCCTCCCGTTTATACACCGGCTCGCCGCTCCTCGAAACCACCACCCCACAGAACCATCTCCCCGCTCTTCGAACGCCTCAAGCGCCAAGGGCGCGCCGTCATACCAGCCCAGGGCAACGCCCTGGGTCAAGTACCCGCGAAAATCGAGGGCTGCAAGCCCGACCAATCGCCCCCAAGCCCGACGCATTCGACACGCCACCAGCCCCGCGTCTTGCCCGTACCACCCTGCCGGTATACTGGCAACTGAATCTACGCGGAACCGCATTCGAGGAACCACACGTGTTTGAATCGGAATTTGGGCGCAATCTGTTCGAACTGCGCCAGCAAAAACTCAACGACATCGAGGCCCTCGGCCAGTCGAAGTATCCCAATCGATTTCCGCTCTCGGGAGATGCGAAGCTCTCCACCATCGCGGAAATTCGCGCCCAGTATGACACTGTCCCCGCCGAAGAGCTGAACAGCACCCCCGAAGCGCCCCGCCCGCACATCGACGTCACCCTCGCCGGACGCATCATGGCCATCCGCGCCCAGGGCAAGGCCGGCTTTGCCACCCTCCAGCAGGGCGGCCAGCGCCTCCAGATCTATGTCCGCCAGGACGCCGTCGGCGAATCCGGCTACGCGCTCTACAAGCTGCTCGACATGGGCGACCACATCGGCGTCAGCGGCTACCTCTTCCGCACCCGCACCGGCGAGCTCACCATCCATGTCGAAACCCTCACCTTCCTCGCCAAGGCCATGCTCGCCCTGCCCGAGAAATTCCACGGCCTCTCCGACGTCGAGCTCCGCTATCGCCAGCGCTACGTCGACCTGTTCGCCAATCTCGATGCCCGCGAAGTCTTCGTCAAACGTGCCAAGATCCTCAAGGCCTTGCGCACCTTCTTCGACTCCCGCGGCTACCTCGAAGTCGAAACCCCCATGATGCAGCAGATCGCCGGCGGCGCCGCGGCCCGTCCTTTCCGCACCCACCACAACGCCCTCGACCTCGACCTCTTCCTGCGCATCGCCCCCGAGCTCTACCTCAAGCGCCTGGTCGTCGGCGGCCTCGACCGCGTCTACGAAATCAATCGCAACTTCCGCAACGAGGGCGTCAGCACCCAGCACAACCCCGAATTCACCATGCTGGAGTTCTACCAGGCCTACGCCAATTACCAGGACCTGATGCAACTCACCGAAGACCTCATCACCTTCGTCGCCCAAGAGGTAAACGGCACCACCATCGTCGAATTCAACGGCCACACCATCGACCTCGCCAAGTGGCAGCAATACAGCATGGTGAATTCCATCCGCGCGTTTTGGCATGTTCCCAGCTGGGGTCCGATGCCAGACGAACGATCATTCGAATCGTCAGAGAATCTCACCTTGTTGGTTCGATCTGTAATTGAATCTTTGGAACCTTTGATCGATGTACTGACGCCGAACTCGCCGATGGAGGAAAGAGCAGCGGAATCTCTGGCTGACTTGACCGACGATACCGCGACGAGGCATGAGATTCATGAACGACGAGAATGGCGGAACAAATTCACGCTCGAACTCGGCTTTTTCGGGCAAGCTCTCGATAAACTGCGGGCCGAAGGCGGGTGCGGGAAAGTTGTTTATGAAATGTTCGAGTTTATCGTCGAACCGAACCTCTTCCAGCCCACCATCATCTACGACTACCCCACCGAGGTCTCCCCGCTCTCCAAAGCCAAGCCCGACGACCCGGCCCACGTCGAGCGCTTCGAATTCTTCATCGGCGGCTTCGAAGTCGGCAACGCCTTCTCCGAGCTCAACGACCCCGTCGAGCAGAAAAAGCGCTTCGAAGACCAGCTCAACCAGCGCGCCGCCGGCGACGACGAAGCCCACCAGATGGACGAGGACTACGTCCGTGCCCTGGCCTACGGCCTCCCTCCCACCGGCGGCGAAGGCATCGGCATCGACCGCCTCACCATGCTCCTTACCGGCAGCAAATCCATCCGCGACGTCATCCTCTTCCCGCTCATGCGGGAACAACAGTCTCCAGCTTCTAGCTCCTAGCCGACAGCTGGGAACCTTCCAAACCAAGCCTTAAGCTAGAGGCTAGAAGCTAGCAGCTAGGAGCTGTCCTTTGAAGATTCTCTTCGTCGGCGACGTCTTCGGCAGCGCCGGCCGCCGCATCGTCCGCGAGCACCTGCCCCACGTCCGCGAGAGCCACCAGGTCGATCTCACCGTCGTCAACGGCGAAAACGCCGCCGGCGGCTTCGGCATCACCCCCAACCTCGCCGAAGACCTCTTCGACCTCGGCGCCGACGTCATCACCACCGGCAACCACGTCTGGGACAAACGCGAACTGATCGACTACATGAAGTCCGTCCCTGCCGACAGCCACGACCGCCCGCGCCGCATCCTCCGCCCGGCCAACCTGCAGCACGGCCTGCCCGGCTACGGCGTCTACGAGGGCGCCATTGCCGCCGGTCCAAATCAAGGCCTGCCCTACGCCGTCGTTAATCTCATGGGCCGCGTTTTTATGAATGGAACAAATGACCCTTTCCACGCTGCGGGCCAGATTTTAAACGAGATAGAAAAATCGAGCGGCGCCAAAACCATCCTCCTCGATTTCCACGCCGAGGCCACCAGCGAAAAAGTCGCCATGGGCTGGTACCTCGACGGCCGCGTCACCGCCGTCCTCGGCACCCACACCCACATCCCCACCGCCGACGAACGCGTCCTCCCCGGCGGCACAGCCTACCAGACTGACGTCGGCATGAGCGGCCCCTACGACAGCGTCATCGGCGTCGAAAAAGACTTGGTCCTGACCCGCTTCGTAACCGGCATGCCCGGCAAATTCGAAGCCGCCACCGGCAACCCCAAGATGTGCGCCGCCCTCATCAGCTGCGACCCCGCCACCGGCAAAGCCTACAAAATCCAGCGCCTCATGCTCGGCGAATAGGCATCTGCCATGCAGGCAGCCGCGGCTTCGCCGCAGAGACTTGGGTAACCGCGATCCCACCTGGATCTGTCATCCTGAGCAAGCTCAGCGAGTCGAAGGACCTGCGTTCGCTCTTGCTTTTGTTCTTGCCCTTGCTTTTGTTCATGCCCTTGCATTTCTTTCTGTCATTCCCCTTAGGGGAATCTGCTTCTGCCCTTGCTTTTGTTCTTGCCCTTGCTTTTCTTTCCGTCATTCCACACGGAATCTTCTTCTGCCTATGCGCGTAGCGCGTCTGCCCGCACGGCAGGTGCCTTTCTGTCATTCCCCTCAGGAGAATCTGCTTCTCCCGCATCCAGGCTCGACAATCTGCGGTTGCCCTGGTCGCCTTTAAGACCAGTCTTCCATACCCGAACCCCCATCCTCCGATCCGCAAAGTATCCTGAACATCACTCAGAGGATCCATGAACTTCGACCTTCAAATCGCCACCGCCCTCCTCACCCGTACCCCCGCAACCTTAAACGCCCTCCTGCGAGGTCTTCCGCCCAGCCTGACGCAAACCAACGAAGGCGAAGACACTTGGGACCCTCGCACCGTCGTCGCTCACCTTATCCACACCGACCGCATCAACTGGGTTCCCCGCGCCAAATGGCTGCTGGAGTTCGGCGAAAGCCGGGTCTTCCCACCCCCCGCCAACAACAATCCGCGCGAAAATCCGTTGGAGCACTTGCTCGACGAGTTCACAGACGTGCGCGCCGAAAAGCTGGCAGAACTCCACGCCATGCATCTCACCGGCCAGGATCTGACCCGCCGCGGTCTCCACCCCAAATTCGGCTCGGTTACCTTGTCGCAGCTCCTCGCCACCTGGGCCGCTCACGACCTCACCCACCTGCATCAAATTTCCCGCATCCTGGCCCACCAGTTCAAAGAATCCGTCGGCCCCTGGACAGAATTCCTCGGCGTGATGCACTGCAACGGCCACAGCTCCTTCTAACCAACTTCGGTGCGCCCCACCCATTCTCAGACGCAGAAAAGCCCGGCAGCATCGATGAATCGCCGCCGGGCTTTTCCGTAACTCGTTTAAAAACTATAGCTTTTCGTAAAAATCGCATGCAGAGCATGAGATGTAAACGCCGCCCGGAATCGACCGTTCCCGATCCTTCACCCGCTTGACGATGCGGGTCGGTTTGCCACACTTCGGACAGTCGGTCGACTTCGTCGTGTCCATTTCTTTCTTGCGATCACCTGTTTTTGCAATCTTGGCCATGGATCCTGATTTCTCTCCTTGAAGATGGTCTCTGCTCACACGATGGGACACAATCGCCCAAACGCGGCTTCAACGTCGCGGCCCCACACTCCTGCCATTGCCTGCATATCCGGCTTGCTGCCAAATCTTGAAGGGAATCAGATCGGACGACCGGCGGCTGGTACGCACAAAGAGCGCTCAACTCGCTTTGTCGAGTTTACACCAGCCGCTCTTCACTTCTCCGCCGGAAGCAGCGTCTTAGGCGTACCCGCATCCGATGGCTTGGCGGCCGGCTGGTCCGCAGGCGAAGCAGGCATCGCCGTTCCCGATCCATCCGCAGGTTTCGCCGCACCCGGCTTCGCCGCATCATCGTCGTCATCATCCGTCGGAGCCGCCGGCTTGGGATGAGCTGGCACCGTCCTCGCCGGATCCTTGGTCGTGTCCTTGGGAAAAATCACCGGCTTCATCGGCCCTTCCCGCGAACCCGTCGATAGGGTCCCAGGCGGCGGATCGCTCGGCAGCGTCTCCCCCGGCGCCCGCAGCGACGGCGGAGCATCCGCCGACTGCGTCTCCGGATTGCGATGCACGTCCCCAAGCTGAACGCCAGGCCGCGTCGCCTCCGCCAGCACCGGCCGCCCGTTGGTCATCATCAGCCCTTCGACTTCATCCTTGGTGAAAACCTCCAGCGGCTGTCCCAGCTTGGCAATTTCCACCCGGATCACGCGGTTTCCATTGACCCGCACAAAGCTCACGTCTTGCGGTGGATGCCCGTAGATCCACTCCTCAAACGGCATCTGCCCTTCCGTCTCGCGCGACTTCGTTTCCGGCTGCCCCATCGCGAAGAGCACCATGTCGGTATTCATCCCCACCATCACCCGGTGGTTCAGAATCGCCTCCTTCAGCTTGGGCGGCAACGTGTCCGTATACGCCTGCACCGGCGTCTTCATGTCAAACGAGATCAGCGGAGCCAGCAGCGATTTCACCTGCGCCGGCGTCACCTCCGGCACGTACTTCGAAAACGACAGCGTGATACGCGACCCAATCGGCTCCTGATCCGGATCCTGCACCACCGGATTGGTCATATTTGGACCACCCACCCCAATCTGGATGTGGCGCAAAAACTCGTGCTTATGCTCCGGCCCGCCATTGATGTCGAAAACAATCTTTTCCTTGTCGATGCGAATGTTCGACAGCACCACGCGATCGCCCGGCTTCACCGACAAGCCCTGCTCGGTAATGGCCGCAACATACCCTTCCCCGGAAGGCGATAGTTTTCCGTTCGCCACCAGGGTCAGCCCTTTTTTCCCTTTGGGAAAGGGACGCATGGCAAATCCCTGCTCCGCCACCAGTGCGCGCAGAATGTCCTGATGACCGCGCGCGTCAATCTGCTGGGACGGCAACTCGACCTTGGTCGCCTCCACTTGCGCATAGCGCCGATCGATACTCGGGCCGGCGTTTCCATGCGAGTCAATCACGATCGCCTGGCCCAATCCGGATAGGCTAAACACAGCGGCAACAGCCACACCGCCTGCCACTGCCAGAACGCGGGATAGGGGAGACTTGCTCAACGCTGGTTTGATCGTGCGCGCCATGGGAACCTCCCTTGAGCACTCTACATAGTGCGTGAGTTGCCGGGAATGAGCGTCAGGTTTGATCCGGGGCGCGCAAAATCGAACGAAACGGGCAACTCTGTAGACTTCTGCTCTTCCTTGCGAGCAAGAGTAGCGCCGAATCTCCGCCAGATGCAAGCACAGAACCGGCCCTTTGCCATTCGATCAACACGAACCATCTACTTTTCGGAAGTTGAAGTCCCATCCGGGAACGAGCCCGCTGAAAAATTTCGCGGCGTATCCATGTCCGCCGCCAGCGGAGGAGGCGCCAGCGGAGCAGCCGGCAAAATCTGTACCAGCGGCTTGACCTCCGGTATATCCGCCCGCGTCGCCGCTTCATGCTGCGCCCTCGCCGCGGCATCCAGATCCACCGGAATCCCGCCCGGCACCAGAACCGGCGCGTTGTATTGAAAGCTCAAATCCCGCGTCGCCCGATACACAAACGGCATCGCCGCCAGCAGAACGACGCAGGCAAACCAGCTTCCATCCAGCCCAAAATCGTAACCCGCAAGCGATAAGGCGCTAACCGGGTCTCCCTGCACCACCGGCGAATGATTCGTCATTCCGTTGACCGGCAGCCCGAACAGCAGCGCCCGCGAAGCCAGCCATCCAAAATGAATCCCCCACGGCAGCCACAACGCCCGCGTGCGCAGGTACGCCATCGAAAGCAGCAGCGCCAGCGAGATGCTCACCGCCATGCTCGCGTGACTCGCTCCCGGCAGCCAAGCTTGAACAATCCCCGCCAGCACGCTCAGCATCAACACCGCCGGCCACTCACCC
>CAILBQ010000341.1 GCA_903832475.1 uncultured Acidobacteriota bacterium
CGGCTGAAACTCAAGGCTGGACAGGCGTACACGCCAATCTTTGAATACAACCCACGAAACGAAGCGCAGCGATTGTATGAACTAAGCTCATACATTCTTTACAATGCCGTCAACCCCGCTAGCCATGCCCACCACTACCTTTCAAGAGCACTGGAATTGGAGCCCAACCACGTAGACGCGCTGCTTTCTATGGCGCAAGTTCATTTCAGTGTTATTGGCACTGAATACGCTGGCGCAAGTCTGTCCATTGAAAAGCTCACGGCTGCAATGGCTTGTCTGGATTTAGCGATTAGTTTGGCACCTTCATATTGGAGAGCTCATGTCGTGAAAGGGTCAATTCTTCGTGATCAAGACGTAGATCAGGCCGAAGCTGAATTTGAATTGGCGCTCAGACAGAATCGTGAGGCAACTGAGGCTTCGCCTGAATATCTTCTTTTCTTGATTCAGGTGCGAAGGGATGAAGATGTCATCCGGCTTGCGGGAGACCGGTTGGCCATCCATCCAGAGGAATTTCAGCTCTATTCCCTACTAGCTATGTCATGCGGGTATACGGGCAAGCTCGAAGAAGCTGAAAAAATCTTCCAGATTGGTCTCCAAGTCCGACACGGCGACATTTCCTGCCTGATGGGATTGGCTAGTCTTTACGCACAGACAGGTCGCCTTGCTGAAGCGAAAAAGCATCTGGCTGAAGCTAAAGGCATCGTTGACCCGCGTTTCTTCGATAGCCTTTCAAAAGATTTAGGCCTCGAAAACCTGCTGAAGACAAAATCACGGTTTAACCTCCTATAACTTTCAGTCGGCGTGCAAGACCATCTAGGTTCTTTCTAGAGGTGAGTCATGTCATTTGAACCTTTTGTTTCGGCTCGAAAAGCAGCTGAATTTCTTGGCATCAATCGACGGCTGTTGCTTTCCATGGCCCGCAGAGATCTGATCGGCGCCTATCCAATCGGTACGGGCAAATTTCGAAAAACGTGGGTCTTCAAACTGTCAGAGCTCTCGGCCGCAATTGCTCCGAAGCGTTATGATCCGATCAGGCGTTTCCCGTTGAAATGAGGCATTCCATGTCTTTTCAGCGAGGTTCACTTAAACGAATCATCAACCAAAACGGAGCGGATCGCTGGGTGTTGCGCTATCGCACAGCCGCTGCTGACGGCCGGAGGGTGGAAAACACCCTTAACATCGGCCTTCTGCGCGATTTTCCCAGAGAACGAGACGCATGGCGTGAGGCGGAGCGGCTTACTCTCCTCACAAAGATCAATCAAGAACAGTCCAGCTCGCGGCTGAATTTTGCGGGGCTGGCAGCGCACTACCTGAAGGCAGACTTCGGCCCTGACGCTATTCGTTCCAAGACCGAGGACACCGCCCTCAACATGCAGCATATCTGTGATGACTACTTGATCCCGAGGTTTGGGAGCACGGTTGCGGCCGAAGTCAAACCACTGGAAATCCAGAGGTGGCTCAAGATGCTGCATGACGAAAGAGGGCTGGCATGGAGTACGGTATCTAAAATCCGCGGCGTCATGTCTCGGGCGTACAAGACTGGAATCCTGCACCAGCTCGTGGCCGTCAATCCCGTTGAAGCGGTCGAGACCCGGAGCAAGACGAACTACCGGGCTATCGTCCTGCGGCCAGAACAGACGCTCCAGATCCTTGGGCGTCTTCCGAACCCTATCCACCGCGTCCTTGTCCTCACCGCTGCGGCGACCGCCTTAAGGTCGTCTGAGCTGCTTTCCCTCCGCTGGGCTGACCTCTGGTGGACGGAAAATAGGATTCGGGTCTCAAAGCGGTGGGCACGGGGTAAGGATGGCGATACGAAGACGGAGGCATCGGACGGTTTTGTTCCGATGCATTCAGCGTTGGCGCAGCAGCTTCGCAGCTGGCAGGAAAGGAGCCCTTATGCTTCAGAGGCGGACTTCGTGTTCCCGTCCCTAAAGTCAGACGGCAAGGTGCCAGTCAGCAGTAGCATCTTCGTCGCGGACCACCTCCGGCCGGCGGCCATCGCATCAGGCGTCGAAATCCGAAAGTCCCAGCGCTTCGGCCTGCACAACTTGCGCCACAGCCTAAGTCACTGGCTAGTTACCACCGCCAAGGTTGACCCTAAAACCGTTCAGGGGATACTTCGGCACTCACGTATTCAAACGACGCTGGACCTGTACACACAGGAAAACAGCGACCAAACGCGCGGTGCACAGGGACGTTTCCTCGAAGCCATGGGAATGTCCTCTGCCACGATTCAGTGATGTGGGTAGATTTGTGGGTAGCCGATTTTGGCGAATATCCCGTAAGTCTAAGAAAAATATGGTAGGCACGAGGAGACTCGAACTCCTGACCTCTACCGTGTCAAGGTAGCGCTCTAACCAACTGAGCTACGCGCCTGCAAACCAATTCTCTCCAGTCTAGCAGCAACGACGTGCCGGGGCAAAACGTTCCGCGATGATGCCCTGGCCAAAAGGCATGCGCAGCCTTTGTAACATTGGGTTACCATGCAGGTGATGGGTTTCAGTCCGGATGCCACGACTCTCAATGTCCGAAGCTTGTCGCGTCCGCGGCCAGTGAATTCGTTGCGGGCAGCTCCAAATCTCCTCACACTGCTGAGGATTTGCCTCATACCACTGCTGGTCGCGGCCGTCTGGCAACGGCATTTCGGACTAGCTTTTGGCCTCTTCATGATTGCTGCCTGCACCGACATAATGGATGGCATGGTGGCACGATGGCTGAAACAGGGCACGGTGCTCGGTCAATATCTCGATCCGGCCGCCGACAAGCTGCTGCTCAGCTCGCTTTTCATCGTCCTGACCGTGATGAAAATTCTCGACCCGAAGATCGTTCTGGTCGTCTTTGGCCGCGATCTGGGCATGAGCCTATCTGCCGCTATCATCTATGGGCTCGTCAAGTTGAAAGACTTCCGCCCCACGCGTCTCGGAAAAGCAAACAGTTTCAGCCAGGTCGTCGCAATCGGCCTGGTGCTGCTAAGTTTGGTAAACGCCCGGCCGTTCATCCTTGCCCTCCGCCAGGGAGCTCTCGACGCCACCATCTTTCTAACAGTCGTTTCCGGATTTCACTATGCGTGGGTGGTGTCTCAGCGAATCGACGCCACGACCGATGGCCCGGATTCTGGGAGCACGCTCTAGGTCCCACAGGGGACACAAAATACTCGCGCACAGGCTGGTGTTGCGCGCTAGGCGGCTTGAGCCGTTCCGCAAGATTATCTGTTTATCTGTGTTCAGCCCTGCGCAGCATCAATCTTCATCCACTGCCGCCGTCGTCGAGGCCTTCTCTTCGATTTCCATATCGCGGAACTCATCGGAGTCGAAAACCTCGCCGCATTCAATGCATTCGACATATTCCACGTCTTCCTGTCGGGAGACGATTCGGACTCTCGGGTGTTTGCAGATGCTCGCCATGGCGTGTGGGGGGACCGTTCCATTCGGGAGGTCTTCCGCCAGATTGTATCGAGCCTTTGCCCTTTGTCAAAGAGGGATTTCATAAAGATTTGTATCGAAGTCGCGCTTCCGGTCCGCTTTTCTACTCTTCGCCCGAAACTGGCCACGCAGGAATCGCATCCCAGCCATTGAATAGCGACACAATTGGTCGTATACTGAATCCAGACCAATGAGGTCGGACATATGCTGAGGCTCACAAAAAAGGCGGATTACGGATTAATGGCGCTCAAGTACCTCGCCGAGCACCCTGAAACGCCCTCGGTAAGCGCAAAAGATATTGCCGACACGTACGGCATTCCGGCGCAGTTGCTTGCCAAAGTATTGCAGCGACTTGCCAAAGTCGGCCTGCTCAAGTCTCACGCCGGTATGAACGGCGGCTATGCCCTCTCGAAAGCCGCGCGTACCATTACCGCTTTTGAGGTCATTCATGCCATTGACGGGCCACTTTTCATCACGTCGTGCACAAAGGGCAGCAAATCCTGCGATCTGGAACCCAACTGTACTGTCAAAGAGCCGCTGGCTCGCGTAAACGAAAGCATCGCGGCCGTTCTAAAGAGCATCACGGTATACGACCTGGTCGACCATGAAACCGCAGTCTCGCGCGCTGCGCAACTGCAGCAACTCGTTTCACTGACGGCGCGCATGTAACCCAGGGTACAGATCCCATTTCTGAACCCGCTCTTAGCTACACAGAGAAGTTGAAACACCTGGAGAAGAAGAATGAGCACCTTGGCCAATATCGCTGAACACCCCGCAGGCGTTACCCTGCCAATTTACATGGACAACCACGCGACCAGCCCCATGGACCCGCGCGTGCTCGAAGCCATGCTTCCCTTCTTCATCGAGAAATTCGGCAACGCAGCAAGCCGCAATCATTCCTTCGGATGGGAAGCCGAACAGGCCGTCGAAAACGCCCGCGAACAGATTGCCAGGCTCATTGGTGCGACCTCCAAGGAGATCATCTTCACCTCCGGCGCGACCGAGAGCAACAACCTTGCCATTAAGGGCATCGCCGAGATGTACAAGGAGCGCGGCAACCACATCATCACTCAGGTCACCGAGCACAAGGCGGTCCTTGACACCTGCAAGCGCCTAGAAAAATACGGCTACCGCGTAACCTACCTGCCCGTGAAGGCCGACGGTCTCATCGATATCGAAGACCTCAAGCGCGCCATGGATGACAAGACCATCCTGGTCTCGATCATGTTCGCCAACAATGAAATCGGCGTCGTCCAGCCGGTCGCTGAAATTGGCAAGCTCTGCCATGAAAAGGGCGTGATCTTCCACACCGATGCCGTTCAGGCCGTCGGCAAGATTCCCGTCGACGTGCAAGCCATGAACATCGACGTGCTCTCGCTGACCGCTCACAAGATCTACGGTCCCAAGGGTGTCGGCGCTCTTTACGTTCGCCGACGCAACCCGCGGGTCCAGATTTCCGCCCAGATCGATGGCGGCGGCCACGAGCGCGGCATGCGCTCCGGCACATTGAACGTCGCCGGGATCGTCGGACTCGGCAAGGCCTGCGAAATCGCCCGTGAAGAGATGGCCAGCGAGTCCGTGCGTCTTCAGGCCATGCGCGATCAACTGCGCCAAAAGCTCGAATCGGCACTCGACTATGTCGAAGTCAACGGCTCGTGGGAGCATCGCCTGCCCGGCAACCTGAATATGAGTTTCGTCTACGTCGAGGGCGAAAGCCTGCTGATGGGCATCAA
>CAILBQ010000342.1 GCA_903832475.1 uncultured Acidobacteriota bacterium
AGGGCAGAGAAGGGCTCGTCCATGAAGAGAACCTCGGGCTCGACGACTAGGGCGCGGGCAAAGCCGACGCGTTGGCGCATGCCGCCGGAGAGTTCTTTTGGAAAGGCTGCCTGGAAGCCGTCCAGACCGACGGTGTCGAGCATGCGGACGGCGCGATCGCGGCGCTCATCCGGAGGGATGCCACGGGCCTGGAGCGGGGCTTCGACGTTTTCAAGGACGGTGAGCCAGGGAAAAAGGGCGAAACTCTGGAAGACGATGGATACATTGATCTCGGCGTCCGCGATTGGCTTTTCGTGCCAGTAGACCTGCCCGGCCGACGGTTTGGAGAGGCCGGAAAGCATGCGCAGCATGGTGGATTTGCCGGATCCGGACGGGCCGAGAAGGGCGAGAATTTCGCCGGGAACGATGGAGAGATCGGTGGGGGAAATGACCTGAATGCGATTCTGGCTAGGCTGGGCGTAGTACTTCTGGATTTGTTCGGCGCGGATAATAGGGCCGTTGATGGCAGCTTCAGGCACAGGCAGACTCCAGTGTCGTTTCAGGCATCCAGAAGGATAAATTCAATGATTCCTATCAGTTTGACGCGATCGCGTTGCAAAGAGATGAATTGCGGCGTCGCAAAGAGCCATGGATTTGGGGAACAGCAGCAGGCGATTTCCGCAGGCACGGCTGCTTAGCTTATGATGAAGCAGAAGGCATAAAGTTTTTGCCAATCTCTCGCCAAAGCGTATCATCCTTCTTAGGCAACCTGAAGGGTAGATCTCGTTCGACGGCATGTGAGATCAGATCGTGCTGAACTGCACTTCATAGATAAGAAAACACACGAAAGAGTACGGAACCGAGGACTATGCCCGAGAGCGGAAACAAACCCAAAGTTTTGGTTGCTGACGATGAACGAGTCATTGCAGACACGCTGGCGATGATTTTGAACCAGAGTGGATTTCAGGCGCGGGTCGCGTACACGGGGGAAAAGGCCGTGGAACTGGCATCCGAGTTTGAGCCGGAGATGCTGATTTCCGATGTGATCATGGCCGGGCTGAACGGCATCGACGCCGCGATCAAGATCCGGGAAATCCTCCCTTCCATCAAGATTCTGCTGTTTTCGGGACAGGCCGCAACGGCGGATCTGCTCGAGAAGGCGCGGGCGCAGGGCTACGAATTCGAGATCCTGGCCAAGCCGGTGCATCCGCAGGATCTGCTGGCGCGCTTGCGGCGATAACTCCGATTCGTCCCAGACGCAAAATCGATAGCACGAGGAGACCGGACTATAACCGGTGATATTCCTTCCCTGGTAAATCTGTAAAGCAAGCGAGCCGGACCGGTCGATCACGGGTCCGGCTTTTTTGCGTCCGGAATGGGTTGACGGGAGACTTGAGACAGATCTCTTGCAGTGGAGTCGGCCATCCGTTACGAGGGTGCGGCAACGCGATGGACGTTCGGGGTTGACAGCCAGGGGTTCTGATGCCATTCTTCCATAGATATCTATAGGAGACGCGGAACCAATGGTTCGATCGAAGAGCGACAACCTGCAGGGAGCGCTCGCTCTGCTCATTTTGAAGAGCCTGGAGCGGGGTCCAATGCACGGGTTGGGGATCACGCTTCATATCGAACAAATTTCAAAAGAAGTTCTTCAAGTGGAGGAGGGTTCTTTATATCCCGCGCTTCATCGCATGGAACAGGACGGGTGGATTACGTCGGAGTGGGGACAAAGCGAGAATAACCGCCGTGCACGGTTCTATCGGCTGACGGCGACGGGGCGGGAGCAATTGGCTGCAGAGCGGGAACGATGGCGCTCAGTTGCGGGAGCGATTGCGCTGGTGCTGGGCTTTGACAACTTACCAGTTTGATTTATAGAGAGGGGGCCGACGATGGGATGGATGGGCAGGATTCGAGCCTTCATGCGCCGGGATCAAGTAACTGAAGACATCGACGAGGAGCTGGATTTTCACCTGGCTATGCGGGAGCAATGGAATGTCGAACAAGGCATGCCACGCAGGGAGGCGCGGCGCGATGCGCGGATGCGTTTCGGCAGTCCGGTGAAATGGCGGGAGCGATTGAGCGAGATCGACTTCCTCATGCTGCCGCAGACCGTCTGGCAAGACTTGCGTTTCGGCATGCGGCTGCTGGTACGGACGCCGGGATTCACGCTAGCCGCAGTTTTTGCGTTGGGGATAGGGATCGGCGTGAACACGTCTGCCTTCACCATGTACAAGGCAGTCTTCGGGCGGGCGCTGGATGCGCGGGACTCCATAAACATGATGAATATCTCGCTGATCCTGCAATCGGGGCAGCTTGATTCATGGTTCAGTTATCCGGATTATCTTTTTTATCGCGATCACAGCCGCGTCATGGAGGGGTTGATTGCGGCTGACAGTCCCGAAACGCTGACGATGACGGGAGCTGAATCGCTGGGAGGGCAGCGGGTGGAGACGGCGGGCACGCTGGTGGGGCGGCTCGGTTTGATTCCACCCAGCGCGTTGGCAACGGTCGACGAGCCGGCAATGAC
>CAILBQ010000343.1 GCA_903832475.1 uncultured Acidobacteriota bacterium
AAGACACCAAACCCTTCATCGCCAAAGGTCCCAGCGGCTTCGGCGTCCGCTCCATCCTAGAATGGGTCCGCAGCTACGCCCAGTAGTCGAACAGAACAATCAGGGCAGAAGCAATTCTGCCCTCGATTCAGAATCAGCGAACCCAATATACAGAGTTAAACTGTGGTGAGGAGCAACCTATGGAAGGTCTTGATCGAATCACGCAGTCCCCGGATGTGATGGGCGGCAAGGCTTGCATCCGTGGGATGCGGGTTACGGTCGGCATGATCGTAGGCCAGATCGGTTCCAGCCAATCTATCGACGACCTCCTGGATGAATACCCTTACCTTGAGCGAGAAGACGTAATGCAGGCGCTGCGCTACGCAGCCTGGCGCGCCGACGAACGCGAGATAGTCTTAGCCACAGCATGAAGCTGCTGGTGGATATGAACCTGTCCCCGCGATGGATCGACCTCCTCCACTCCCGAGGAATGGAAGCTCTTCACTGGTCGACCGTCGGGCCAGCGAATGCTCCTGATCAGCAAATCATGGCCTATGCCGCCGCGAATGACATGGTTGTGCTGACCCATGATCTGGATTTCAGTTCTATCTTGGCTGTGACCAACGGAGACAAGCCGAGCGTCGTCCAAATTAGAACGGACGACGTTCGAGTGGACAGAATCGGCGAGCAGGTTCTGAGCGCCTTGCGACAGGCACAAAAAGAATTGCTCGAGGGTGCGCTGGTGACGATCGATCTGAACAGGGTTCGATTGCGGCTTCTGCCTTTGCGTCCAAATCCGCGATTGCAATAGCTATTTAACGCTCCCGCCCTTGTAAACCACCCCACTCTTCATCACAAACTTCACATCCTGCAAGAGCTTCACATCGCTCAGCGGATTCCCATCGACCGCAATGATATCCGCCCACTTCCCTACCTCCACCGACCCCGCGCGATCCGTCCAGTTCATCAAGTCCGCCGCATTCACCGTCGCCGACTGGATCGCCGCCAGCGGCGTCATCCCCAGGTCGCGCACATACACTTCCAGCTCATGCCCGTTCAGCCCATGCGGATACACCGCCGCATCCGTCCCCAGCGCGATCTTCACCCCCGCCTCATAGGCCTTGCGAATATTCGGCTTGGCCACGGCAATAGCATCCTTCATCTTCTGCTGGTAAAACACCGGCAGGTGTCCGTTCTCGATGATCCAGTCCTCGAGATACAGCGTCGGAACCAGGTACGTCCCGTTCTTCTTCATCTCCGCAATCCCCGCCGCGTCAATAAAGCTTCCATGCTCGATCGAATCGATCCCCGCCTCCGAAGCCCACAAAATCCCCTGCGCCCCATGCGCATGCGCCGCCACCTTCAGCCCCAGCCGATGCGCATCCGCGGCAATCGCCTTCATCTCCTCCAGCGTGTATTGCGAAGCCTGCAAGCTGTCGCCCTTCGACAGCACGCCGCCCGTCGCGCACACCTTGATCACCGTCGCGCCGTATTTGATGTTCTGCCGCACCTTCTGCTGCACCGCGGCGATCCCGTCTGCCACGCCCTCGCCCACCTGGTGATACTCAAACGGCAGCAGGTTGTCGTCGCAATGCCCGCCCGTAATGCCCAGCGCCGGACCGCTTACCTGCATGTGCGGCCCTTCCACCTGCCCCGCATCGACCGCATCGCGCAGGTCGACATCGGTATACCCGCCCGCCCCCACATTGCGAATGCTGGTGAAACCAGCGAGCAGCGTCTTCTTCGCGTTCACCACGCCGTTGATCGCTTCCTTGGCATTGGTGTTCGTCACCTCTTTGTAGGGGTCGAACTCCGTGTTCATGGTGATGTGCGTGTGCACATCGATCAGCCCCGGCAGTATGGTCATGTTTCCCAAGTCCACCACCGTATCGCCTGCACTGGCCGGTGTTGAAGCCGTCGCGGCAATTGCCGTAATCCTGTCCTCGCTCACCACGATCGTCTGCCCATCCAGCAGCTTGCCGGTGTGCACATCGAGCAGGTGGCCGGCTCGTACCAGCGTGCGTGCCGCGTTCTGGCAAAGCGCGCCAACGGATGAAAACGGCAATGCGGCAAAGAACAACAGGAAAAAGCTTTTGCGCAGTCGCAAGCAAAGTCTCCTCAGTCAAATCATCGGGGAGGGTCCAGTGTAGCAAGATTGCTCGCGTTGCTTCTCCATCGCCGGTTTTGCCTCATGCGAGAGTCCCGGACCCCCGCTGCGCGACACCGTGAGCACCAGCGACAGGTTTTCGCATGTGCCTGATCGCCAGCGTTCAATTGGCTGGGCTTATGAAAAGGTCTTGACATCCGTGAGAGATACGCCTAAGTTACCCGGTGTCAGGAGCCATGCGGTGCTACAGAGTTAGATGTGAGCTATCCGCAGCTCTGTCATGATGGCCTAACTCCCAAGCGGAAGGAAGTGCGATTCTGAATCTGCGAATTATCGCCAAGCTATCGATCCTAACGACGCTTATGGGCGCGACATGGATCGTCGGAGCGCAGCAAAATCCCAATTGCGACCAGTTTTGCGGCGCTGCTACGTGGATTGGAGTTTCCTATTCCAACTCATGCACGGGCGGAGGCAAGTGCGTCACGATAACTTGATCTGCCAGATCTGTCTTCGGGTATGGCAAGTGCAGCTCCAGCTCTCCCTACTAGAACAAAGTTTGCAATAGCTCTGGATCTCCTCTTCCCTGCGAATAATCGGAGGCAACATGACCAATAAGCTTGGCAAAAACTCTCTCAGGCTGCTGAACCTTGCTTTCTGGGTGGCCCTGCCACTGCTGGGCGCAAACCTGGCCTACAAGGTGATCTCGCTTCGCAACGTTCATGCGCAAAGCACCGGCGCGGTCGGGCTGCACCCATTTCTTCCTCATGCTTCAGCCCACTTGCAGGCTTCGACCGACGGCAGCGTCCTTCCGTTCACCGCCGTCCTCAAACAATTCACATACGATGAGCACGGGGTAGCCACGCCCGCGGATATACAGATGTGGGCGGTGCGTTCTGACGGCTCAAGGGTCTTGCAGATTGAGTCGAACGATCCAAAGGACCAACGCCCGGGAGGAACTCGGTTTGTCGATCTTTCCTCCGGAGAGAGCGTGAAGATTGGTCTTTTCAGTGAGGAAAAAAGCTCAACGATACGTCCGGATGCAGCTTCCACGAGTTGGGTAAGAGATCCATCCTCAAATTGCATGAACTCTCTTCAGGGAAGGCCCATGACCGACAATCAGACTCTTGTCGGACGGGAGACTGTAGACGGCTACGACACATCCGAAATCAGGCTGGGCAACATGACGTGGTGGTTCGCGGTCGACTATGGCTGTGCCCCTATCCGTTTCATTGCCGACCTGGGTGAGAACCGGCGGAGCGAGCAGCGCCTTGTGTCACTCATCCCAGGAGAGCCCTCCGCGACCTTGTTTGCCGTTCCTGCCTCGTTTCACGAGGTTTCTCCTTCAGCTTTGCTGACGCATGCCAGCGGCTCGGGGGCATGCGCCGCCGGCGCGGAAAGCCATTGCGGCCTTAAGCCGGCCATGGCGCGTCGACTGGACGATACGTATCACGCCAGACGGGCGCAGGACTGATGCGCTTTTCGTAATAGGGCGGGGTTGGCGGGGGGCGGTGTCGGC
>CAILBQ010000344.1 GCA_903832475.1 uncultured Acidobacteriota bacterium
GTCGCCTGGCGCGGATCGCTTCGCCATCGTGGCCGCATCATCGCCTTCTGCGGCTCGACCGTCATGGCCATCGTCGTGGTCTTCTGCTACTCGCAGAGCTTCCTGCTGTCGGAAATCTGCATGTTCCTGGAAGGCTTTGGAATGATCCTGACCATCTCCGCAGTCAATATCGCCATGCAGCATCTCTCTTCGGACGCCATGCGCGGGCGCGTCATGAGCATCTATGCGACGTGTTTTCTGGGGCTTCCGCCGGTGGGCGCGCTGCTCGCCGGAGAGCTGTCGCGGCATATCGCCACGGCTCATGCCCTGGCCTGGATGTGCGGCACAGCAGCACTCATGTTTTTGGGATTCTTCCTGTTTTCTCCGGCGTTACGTGGTTTAGACTAGAGAGTCCTCCCCGCCAACATGAACCTTGTCCCACTTAGGTGGATGATTGACAGTCCCATCGGGGGATTGTTAGTGTCCCTTCGTTGTCCTATTCCTGTGTGGGTACAGGTCTAAGGAGTTTGCAGCTATGTATCTGTCTGAGCAGGCGGTCACTGAAACCAACAAGAACCGCCATTCCATCTTTGAACGGTACACCGGGCCTTCCATGCGAGCCATCGATTATGCCCGGCTCGAAGCGCTGCAGCGCGGCGACCGCACCATCACCGTCTCCGACCTTCTTGCTGGACTTAGCCGGGAAGAAGGCACGCGCGCAGACCGCGTCGGCTCTCTCAAAGACAATGCCTTCTACATTCGCTGGCTCTCCGGCCAGCCTGCCCTGCCCATCGCCGGCGAAGGGCTTGGCTCGATGGACGATTCGATCCAAACCGAATTGGAACCGGACGCGAAAAAAGCGCTGGCCTTCGCCGTTTTAGAGGCGGACCGCGATCGCGAATACTACATCGACACCGATCACCTGCTGCGCGGCATCCTTCGCTTTCCCAACCAGGCCGATTTCGCCCTGCTGAAAACGGAATTGACGCTCAAGACCGCGCGGCTACGCTCGCTGCGCGATCGGGAAGAGTTTCTGCCTCAGGAGAACCCCAGCCTGAAAGTCGTCCAATACTTGATTCGCAAGCATCTGGCCTTGTGGGGACCGCCAATCCTGAGCCTCGCCTGCTATCTCTACATCCTCATCCAGAGCATGGAGCCGCAGCTTTTCTCGGTTGCCCACTAGCCCACCACGCGACTCAGTCTTTCCCAGCGGCGCAGCTACTTCGGCTGCGCCATTTCCTTGCGATAGGTCGCGCTCAAGGTGTCTTTCTTGGTAGCGATCGGCAGCAGCGTCGGATAGAACTGGACAAACGTCGTATCCACAGCCGCATGTTCGGCATGGCAGGAGTAACACGGCGCCTTGGACGGAATCAGCGTGGCCTTGGTCTCACTCGCCACGTCGAAGAACGCCCACTTGCCCGGGAAGCGGACTTCGTCCTTGACGTGCAACTCGAGCCCCATGGTGCCCCCGCTCTGATAATTGCCTGATTTGTTGATCGACCCTTTGCTCTCCGCGCCGCGAGACTCAAGCACCAGGACAGTCTTGTCCGGCCAGGTGCCGGTCGCTTCGAAGGCTTTGTATGACTCTGGATTCACGAAAACATTGTCAAACATAGACATGTCTCCGGAAGCCTTCGGGTTGTAACTCATGTTGAAACCCGATGTGAGATATGTCCATTCGCGGTATTGAAGAGGCGGAACCATGTCGCCGTCCGCCTTGTACACCGGCACAAACCGCTTACTCTGTTCCGTTTTGACTGACTGGGCAGAGACACGGGGAGGATTGTGCAACGAGGGAAAGGAGAACACCGCGATACAGGCAAGCAAAAGGGAAGCGGGGAGCAGGGTGAAACGGAATGCCATGGACAAGAGCCCTCCAGGAAATACCTAAGCGGCATATCAAAAAGCACTACGGCTGTGCCATCCAGGTTGTTCCCGGAAAAACGGCCCGTCCTCAATCGAGAATCGGGCCGTTCGCTGGAGCTAGGCCACCAGTTGTGCGCAGTGAGAGCAGCGCTTGGCTGCCAACGGAATCTCGCTGAGGCACTCCGGGCACACCTTCGTCGTCGGTGCGACGGGGGCTGCCGGACGCAACGCCTTGGCGCGTTCCGTAATCTTGGTAATGGGCAAAACAATAAAGAAATAAACAACGCTGGCAACCATCAGGAACGAAATCAGAGCATTCAAAAAATTGCCGTACGTTATGTGACCTTTGCCGATGTCGAACGCCAGAGCACTGAAATCCGGCTTGCCGACAACGGCCGCAATCAGCGGTCCAAGTATATCTTTTACAAGCGATCCAACAATCGCGTTAAACGCAGCGCCAATGATGACCGCAACGGCCAGGTCAATGACATTGCCACGCAGGATGAAATCTCGAAACCCTTTAAGCATGTATCTCTTTCTCCATGTCGCCAGAGGGCAGACTCGCTCATGGTACAGGCTCACATGCGGTATTGGAACAGTGAAATGGCAGAACTTACAACAGCACCCCGGAAAACGGAGCAATCAGTAGGAAGGAAATCATCAGCAGGATCATGAGATCGACATAGAGCAGCAGCAGGACGCCGCCATGATAAAAGCTCCATCGCTTCTGCAGACAACGCGCCGTATCCCACGTCGCCGCGCAGGCCAGCAGGAAGACGAGTACCAGCCACACTGAGAAATGCGTGTTGGGAAATCCCGAAACACGAAAGCTGATCCACAAAGAGAACAGGGCAAGCACCGTGCCGCGTACCAGGGATTTTTTCTTCAGCTGGAACATGGCAGGCAATCGCAACACAGAGTTCTACTCTACGGGA
>CAILBQ010000345.1 GCA_903832475.1 uncultured Acidobacteriota bacterium
CAGACACAGCACTGTGGATTCCTTGTTGGCGGCCCAGGTTTCGGGTGGAAATAGGTTGACAGAAAGTGTTGCCAAAGCAAGGTGCAGACCGACTTTTGCGGCTTCGTCAAAGATTTTCTGCGCGAGTGTCGAGCTTTCGGACACTGTGGGGGCTGCAGCAGCCCAGAAGACGATGTCGAGCTGCGGCGCGTGACAAGGCGCGAAAAAGAGCGGGGATTCGGCAATGCGAGCGTAGAAGGTGAGCGCTGCTTGCCTGCCATCTTCAATGCCCGAGGCGAACGCTCCGCCCTTTTCCAGGGGGAGCAGGCGCTGAGTGGTCCAGAGGGCTACAGCAGATGCTCCGGCGCGGGAGCATTCGAGGGAGATTTCGCCCAGGTGGAGCGCTCCGGAGGTGAAGTAGGTAAACGGCGAATCGTGTTTGTAGAACCGGCCGACGGCGGGGTCGCGGAAGAGGACGCAGCCGCATCCGTAGGGCTGAAGGCCGTGCTTGTGGGGATCTACGACGACGGAATCGGCGAGCGGGATCGCATCGTAAGCGCGGCGGGCTGCGGGCTGGAGGTTACCAGCCAGGGTGAAGTAACCACCGTAGGCGCCATCGACGTGGATGCGGAAGCCATACTTTTGCTGGAGATCGAGGAGTTCGTCTAGGGGGTCGACGGAGCCGGTTGCCGTGGTGCCGAGGGTCGCTACGACGGTACCGATGGCTTTCGTTTGGAGCAACAGCTCCAGCTGCGAAAGGTCGATGCGGTTGGTGTCGTCGACCGGAATGGGAACGAAGGGGATGCCGAGAACTCCGGAGATGCGGGTGTGGGTGTAATGCGCCTGCGACGAGGCGGCGATGCCTTTGCCGGGGTGGGTGAGGCCGGCGACCCAGAGGGCTTCGAGGTTGGCGATGGTTCCGCTGCTGGTGAGATGACCAAGGCACTGCTGCGGGAAGCCGAACATCGCGGCAATCTCGGCGATGGCTTCGAGTTCCATCGCGGAGCTGGCGCGGCCGCCGTCGAGGGCGTGATTGTTGGGGTTTACGGACATTGCCATCGCGTACGCGGCGCGTGCTACGGGATGCGGTGGCTTCAACATCTGGCCGGCGTAGAGCGGATGGGCGTACGGGTAGTTGTCGTGCAGGCGCGTGGCGGCCTCGGCCAGCACTGCCGAGGCGGCAGGGCCGAGTGGACCTTGCGGGTTATCGGGCAGGTGCTCGAAGCCGGCGTCGAGCTGGAGTTGAGCTTCGGCGAGGAGGGTGAGGAAGGCGGCGGAGTTTAGGGGATCGGACATATGGATCTCGGCGGCGGATGCAATTTGGTTTGAAAACGGATTGAGTTTGGGCGAGGCCCAGGCGGCGGCGGATTCCTGCCCAAGGAGTCCGCGGAACCATTGCAGGACGGGATCGGCCGCGCGCAGGCGCGTCGACACGGCGGTCATGTCCAGCACGTCGTCGAACGGCGGGGTTTTCAGGACGAGGTCGAGACTTTCGGCGAAACGCCCGGCGAAAGCGGCCGAGATCGTGGTGACGAGGTCGCTTTGCGCGACCGCCGCCACCGTCGCCATGAAATGCGGGGTGGTGAGGCCGATCCGCCGCACGACCCCCGCGGCGCCGAGCCGGGCGTCGATCTCGGAGACCCCGTCGCCGAAGAAAGAGACGGTGGCGTGCCGCCAGAGCGCGTAGTCGGCCACGGTCC
>CAILBQ010000346.1 GCA_903832475.1 uncultured Acidobacteriota bacterium
AAATAAGTCGGATAACTTCTTGCATTTCTCGTTCGACTTATGGCAATGTACTAACTGCGTAGGAGAAACCCCGATGATGAAGGCAACGCACAACTCGAGCAATGATGTGCGTGGGCGGCTGCAGCCAGTAAGTGGTTGCGTCGGTCTCTCCGGATGGTTTTTCAATTTTCAGTAACCCTACTGGTGTCTGCCTCCTACGCAAAGCGCACACACAATTCGACAACGATTTGTCCACATACACGCTGGTGCGGTTTCACCGCAAAAGACGCAAGGGCTAACGCCCCTTCGCTTGGTTCGGCTTTATCGGCGCGGCTAAAGTCGCGCCCGTTCGCCGAATCTCTTCGATTGCGTTTCGAGCTGTGAATGCCCGCGTCCTCCGAGTGGCGAAAACGACAGGTACTTCGACCTGACGAATCACGACCTGTCTTCGTTTGTTCCCTCGGAGACTTAGTACTTAGCCTTCTTGGCGCTGCGGACTTATGGTCTACGGCGGTAGGGAGAGTTGTGTCGCTAAGAGGCGAGTTAGTTAGCGAAAGATGGGCGCCGGTGGCGAAAGGCGAGAGTTACTTCCTGCCAATGAAAGCGGGGTCAGGAACCCCGCCGGAGCAGATCGCTTTGCGGGGCGGAGGCGTTGCCTCGATGGACTGGGCACCGTGAAGCAGAGGTTCCGAACTCTTGACGATGATTCCCCGGCGCAGCTTTCGAGCGCGCGGATTGTGTATGCAGGCTTTCCCACCCTGGCCGGTGGCGCAGGTTACGGATACTTCACTCCAAATGAGGAGGTGCGGGTTCGAATCCCGCTCAGAACGCGAGTTCTGGTAGCTGAATTGGCAAAGCGCCGATGTTCCGCAGCCGACTTATTCCCCGGCCATAACGTTTCCGGCATTGCCGGATTGTGAGAGATGACATGGGCAAGGTATTTGTGAAAAACGGCACGCCGATCGGCAGTGTCAACCTGTGCAGGACCTGCACATGGGGACAGGTGATGACGGGATACCGCGAGTCGGACGTGATGGTGGTCTGCACCAACTCCAACCCGGCCTTCAAGGTTCCCTTCGCGGTGCACAATTGCACCGAGTTTTTCGACAAGGGCAAGCCGGACTGGGAGCAGATGGAGAAGCTTGCCATCGAGATTGAGCCGGCGCGTGCTCCGAAAACACGGGGATTCAACTTCTCGGAGCCTGTGCGGCCGGGGAAGCCGGGATTCCACGTGGCGGCGGAGGACGAAAACGACAACGAAGACGAATGGGACAACGAGGAAGATGCCATCGCGGTTGCGGGCGGGCTTCTTCGTTGAACAAGAATTACTGCCGGTGGCGCAGGGTACGGTTACATCTGGATGCGAGCAGGTTCGACCCCTGCTTCCGGACTTCGTTCCGGAAACGCAATTCCGTACCCGATTTTTCCCCGGCGACGAAAACGAACCATGAAGACATGCAGGCAAGGAGGCATGCGATGCGATTGAATGTTTTGAAGTTGATTGATTATGGCGAGCGGCCGGCGCTGCGTACCCATGAGGGAGGGCCGGCGCGGGTGCTGACGGCGGAGGAGAAGCTGCGGCGTTCGGTGCTGTCCTTCATGTTGTGGGAAAGTGAATTTTACGAGGACGGAGCGGAAATTGCCGCGCGCATTCGCGAGCTGGTGCCGATGGTGCCGGCGGAGCGAGTGGCCGCGCTGGCGGTTGAAGCGCGCGAGCGGATGAAGCTGCGACATGCGCCGCTGTTGCTGGTGCGGGAAATGGCGCGGCATGCGACGCATCGCGCGCTGGTGGCGGAGACGCTCCAGCGCGTGATTCAGCGGGCCGATGAGCTGGCGGAGTTTCTCGCCATCTACTGGGCCGATGGAAAGCAGCCGCTTTCCGGGCAGGTGAAGAAGGGACTGGCGGCGGCCTTCGTCAAGTTCGATGAGTATGCGCTGGCCAAGTACGATCGCGCCGGATCTGTCCGGCTGCGGGATGTGCTTTTCCTTTCGCATGCCAAGCCAGTGGATGCAGCACAGGAAGGATTGTGGAAGCGGCTGGTGGCCAACGAGCTGACGGTTCCAGATACTTGGGAGGTTGCTCTGTCGGCGGCCGGGCGTGTCGCGGACGCTGATGGGAAGGCTTCGAAGCAGGAGGTCTGGGAGCGGCTGCTTGTGGACCGCCGGCTGGGAGCGCTGGCGCTCTTGCGGAACCTGCGCAACATGCACGAGGCGGGGGTCCGCGAGGAGCTTGTGCTCGGCGCGCTGGCGCAGATGAAGACGGAGCGGGTGTTGCCGTTCCGGTTTCTGGCGGCCGCGCGCAAGGCCCCGCAGTGGGAGGAGGCATTGGAGTTGGCGATGTTCCGTGCGCTCCGAGAGGCTGATGAGTCGCGCAGGCTGGCCGGACACACGGTACTGCTGGTCGATGTGTCGGGGTCGATGGTGTGCGCGCTGTCGCGGCGTTCGGAGATGTTGCGGACGGATGCGGCGTATGGCGTGGCGATCCTGCTGCGCGAGCTGGCAGAGAAGGTGACAATTTACACCTTTTCCGAGAAGGCGAAGCGGGTTCCGGCAAGACGCGGGCTGGCCTTGCGCGATGCGCTGGATAAGAACCAGGCGCACGGGGGAACGTACCTGGGAGCGGCGCTGGCCCAGGTCGAGCTCGAGTGCCCTCTGTACGACCGGCTGGTGGTGATCACCGACGAGCAGGCGCACGATACTGTGCCTGATCCGCGGGGAAGGGGCTACATGATCAATGTGGCTTCGGCTCGGAACGGAGTTGGATACGGCGACGGGCGGGCGGCTAAGCAGTGGACGCACATCGACGGCTTCAGCGAGGCGGTGTTGGAATATATTGCCGAACTGGAGCGCGCTTGATGCTTTTTGTCAGGCTTGGTTAGCGACGGACAAAGGCTGCGGGCGGCATGGCGGTTCTCGCCGGGGAGGAAGGACTTCTCCTGGGCGGGAGCGGCTGTGCCGCCCGTTGTGCGTCTGTTCAAGTGTCCCCGATTCGCGCCGATCTTCTTTGCAGGTCTCCTGCGACGACTGGGATTCGCAAGATTCAACAGAAGTGGGGATGGTTGCCTTACCACAGTCGTGCTTCGGCTGACCAGCAAGTGGGATTCTGAAACTGCCGGAATGACCGTCGCATCAAGTCATCTTCCAGGGAAACGAAACGTCAATCGCTGACCGGGGCAACGGCCTCAGAGCAATACGTTCCACCCTTCTTAACAGTTTTGGCTAGCAAGAAAGGGCCAATGACACAGGCATACAGCAGAGTACATACCGCACCCATGCTCGAACTGGAGCGAGCCTGCAGTAAGCTCAATGCTCTCCTCATTGCAGGTGCGATGGTCGCAGTCACTTTCTTCGCTGCGAACGTGTCGGCCCAGGCACCGAAAGAACATCGCGCCAGTGCGCCGAGCGAGATCCGCAGTGACAAGCGAGTCGCTCCGCAGGTGGTTTCCTACGAAAATCTTTCCACGGGTAAATTTCGCGATCAACTCATCTCGGTATCAGGTTTGCTGGTTTCTCAATTGCGGGATGCGGATTCAGCTTTCTTCTCCATCGAATCGAATGGTCATTTGATCCACGCCATTCTTCGACAGAACGCAGTTCTCGACTCCTACGCGGCGGGCAGCACGGTGCAGATTACCGGCTTTTGGAGAATGTCCGGGGAAGATTCCCAAGCCCATGCGCTGGCGTATATCGAGGTGCGTAACGCGAACGACGTCGCCTTGTTGTCGGCGCCGTCGTGGTTCACGCTTTCCCATCTGCTGACGATCTTTGGACTCGTGGCGCTGATCATCGCCGGGTTCTCGATCCGGGCGGCGTTTCTCAAGTGGCGCAAGGTCAATGAAACGGCCTGGATCGATCGCGCGACGGTTGTCGCTCACGAGCGCAGCCGAATTCTTGAGATGATCAGCTCCAACCAGACACTCGATGTATCGCTCGGCGAGATCTGCAAATCAAGCATGGAGCTGTTGCCAGGCACGACGTGCGCATACAGCCTGAAGCGCGATACTGAAATGCCCAGTGAGCAGGAGCAGCCTGCCGATCCGCAACAGAAAACGATCTACGAAGTTACTCTGAAAGACGATCGCGGAGAGACCAACGGCAGCATCCTCGTCACCGCGGACAAGGACTGGGAGCCGCACGCGGACCGCGAAGAAGTGTTCAGCCTGATCTCGGAGCTATCGCTGCTGGCCATGCGGCAGTTCCTGCTGTATCGCGGACTGGTCTATCACTCGACCCATGATCCGCTGACCGAGCTGCCCAACCGGCGTCTCTGCGAAAGCCATCTGGACGCTGTTCTGAAGGAAGCGGAAGAGACCGGCGGCCGCTTGGCCGTGATCTACATCGACATCAACCGCTTCAAGTACGTAAACGACAAGTACGGGCACAAGACGGGCGATTTATATCTTCAGCAGATCAGCTCACGGCTGAGGGCGCAGTTGCGGTCGATCGACATGCTGGCGCGCGTGGGCGGGGATGAATTTGTGGTGATTGCGCCATTTCCAGAATATTACGACCGGGCGTACGCGATCAGCGCAAGGCTGCGGGCCTGCTTCCAGGATCCGTTCAGCCTAGACGGGGAGATGATCGACGGTTCGGCGAGCTTTGGCATCGCGCGTTATCCCGAGCACGGAATGACGGCGGAAGAGTTGACCCGCCACGCCGACCACGAGATGTATATCGCCAAGCACGAGGCTCACATCTCAGAGGAAGCGCACGGGCTGGCCATCATCACGGTCAGCGAGCTCGAACTGGCGCTGCTCAATGGCTCGTTCCGGCTGGCGTATCAGCCACAGTTTTCGGCAGCGGGCCGCCTGACGGGATTGGAAGCGCTGCTCCGGCTGGATGATCCGGTCCTTGGCCTGTTGACTCCGGATGCATTCATTTCAATTGCCGAGCAGAATCGTGTGATCGTCGACATTGGCACGTGGGCCTTACGCACTGCGTTGCGCGATGCCGTCCGCTGGGGCTTGAATCGCGGTGAATTCATCTCGGTCGCCGTCAACGTGTCGGTGCGCCAGTTGGAAGAGCCTGGGTATGCCAACTCTGTATTGGCCTTCCTCCGGGAATATTCGTTCCCGCCAAATCGGCTGGAGATTGAGCTGATCGAACGCAGCCTGATGTTCAGCGGCGACCAGGTTCTTCAGCAGTTGGAACAGCTTCGCCTAGCGGGAGTGCGCATCACGCTGGATGACTTTGGCACCGAGCAGTCGTGCCTCAGCCTGCTGCACAAGCTGCCCATCGATACCATCAAGCTGGATCGCAGTTTCATCCGCGTGATGGACTCCGAGCCCGCGGTGGTGCCGATCATTCAGGCGATTGTTTCGATGGCCCAGTCGCTGGGTAAGAGAATTGTGGCGGAAGCGATCGAGCACGTGGGCCCGGTACCCGCATTGATGAAAATGGGCAGCATGGATTTCCAGGGATATCTGCTGAGCCGGCCCGTTGCCGCGGAAGAGATGCAGCTGATTGTAGGGGACTGGCGCGCCGGGATTGTGATGCCCGAGGCGTTTCGTGAACCGAAGCTGGGCCAGCGAGACAGCAAAGGTTCGATTCCCACAACCATCGATACGATGCCCCGATAGTCATTCCAGAAAATGCTCGAACGGATCGCCGGCCGCAGAGCGTAGCCGGCGAATCCCTTTTGTGCAAACAAGATGGCGTCCGCAACAGGTTCCGCCTAGCATTCGAACACAGGTCCTTCAAGGCCGTAAGATGTTGCCATGTCGAAATTGAGCGGAAACTGGCCGTCGCGGCTTCGTGCACATGCAAAGAGCAGTCCAGGTGGATCTGCGCGGATCTGCGCCGCACTGGCCGTGGGGCTGTTCATCCAGGCCGGGACGGCCGGGGCGCTTGCCGATCCCGGCGAGAAGGACTACCCCTGGCGATCGTCCTGGATCGGCAGCGGCGGGGGCGGACTCGCGGATGGGCAGGAGGCTTCTTCGACCCAAGGCATGCCCATCTTCCGCTGCGAATTTGCCTTGCACAAAGGGTTGTCGAACGCGACTTTGCGGATCTCCGGGATGGGCCAATTCGAGGCTCATATCAACGGACAGAACGTGACGGATGCGGTGCTGACCCCGGGCTGGACGGATTATCACAAGCACGTTTTTTATGACACCTACAACGTCACCGCACTGCTGCATACAGGCAACAACGTCATCGGCGTGATGCTGGGCAACGGCATGTACAACGTGGTGGATACCAAAGGCCGGTACACGAAGTTTGCAGGCACCTTTGGACGCCCGAAACTGATTGCGGAGCTGGAGCTTCAATACGTCGACGGAAGCCATGAAATCATCGCCAGCGACCAAAAGTGGAAGACGATAGCCGGGCCAGTTACCTTCACGTCGATCTATGGCGGCGAGGACTACGACGCGCGGCTGGAGGCGCAGGGGTGGGATGGGCCTGGCTTCGATGATCGAGAGTGGAGCGCAGCCTCGGTGGTGGCCGGACCGGGCGGGGTGTTGATCCCGGAAACGATTCCGCCGGTGAAGGAATTTGAAACATTCGCGCCCATCCATGTGACCCATCCGGAGACGGGAGTTTCGGTGTACGACTTGGGCGAAAACTTCTCCGGCTGGCCACAGATTGCCGTTCGCGGAGAGCGTGGCGCCGCGGTGAAGCTGGTTCCAGGCGAGTTGCTCGATGAGAAGGGAAGAGTGTCGCAGAAGAGCGCGAACGCATTCCCGGATTCGCAGGACGAATTTAACTACGTGCTGCGAGGCAGCGGCGAAGAGCGGTGGTCGCCGCGCTTTTCCTATACCGGCTTTCGCTATGTGGAGGTCCGAACCACCGGGACGGTAAAGGTTGTCCAACTGCGCGGCAGGTTTCTGCATGATGACGTTAAGGAAAATGGGCACTTTGAAACATCGGATGTGTTATTCAACCGCATCCACAAGCTGATTAACCGGGCCATGCTGAGCAACATGGTGAGTGTACTGACGGACTGCCCGCACCGGGAGAAGCT
>CAILBQ010000347.1 GCA_903832475.1 uncultured Acidobacteriota bacterium
ACGACATGTTCGAACAGCGGTTGCGGATTGCTGTCGTGCGAATCTCCGGCGGTGGAAACCGGCGAGATGCGCACGCCGACCCGGTCTGCGCCGATCGCCGCGGCGCAGGCTTGTGCCACTTCGATCAACAGCCGCGCACGGTTGTCGATCGATCCGCCATAACCATCGGTGCGCCGGTTGCTGCCGTCGCGCAGGAAGGCGTCGAGCAAATAGCCGTGGGCACCGTGGATCTCTATGCCATCAAAGCCAGCATCGCGTGCGCACAACGATGCCTTGGCAAAATCCGCGATGATCGCAGGTATTTCCGCAATTTCGAGCGCAGCCTCGGCCAAATGCCGCCGCGCCGCTCCGCGCGCGGAATTGGCATCGACAATCTTCCACACTGCCGAGCGTGATCCGCCGGTGCTTACCCCGCCGGCGCACGCGCACGAACCAACTGCGAAGTCCTGATGGCCGCACCCGCAGTCCGAAACCGGCCAGTTCGGTATCCCAGATGGCATATTCGCGGGGCGCAGTCGGCAGCTTCCGGCGCGCCAGATTACCATCAAGGTAGGCCCGGTTCCCGGGCAAAAGCCGTTTGGGGACCATCTGGCCATCATACGCCTCCAAACTGCCATGCAAAGTCCCGGAATCGGTGGGATTTCCGGGGACCACAAGGCCATCGGCAGCGGCCAGATTGCGCCACACTTCGATAGCAACTTCGATTGATTTTGCCGCACTTTTTCCCATGAATTGGCGATAGCGCCGCGTACGGTGTGCTGCTTCTCCTCCTCAGGAACTGGTGGCTGAATATTTCTGTGGGGGATCACCGCAAAAGGCGGGGACAACGGGTTCCTGCTTTAGACCGAGCGCAGCCAATGGCTGAATTAGGCCTGCTCCAGTCTGTCTCCTAGCCGCTGGATCAAATCCATACGCTCATGCAGGATCGCCACGATCAGGGACGGCTCGTCCTCGCGGATCAGACAAAAAGCATAGTGGTGTTCGCATCGTGACATGCGCAGCCCCGGGTGGATTTCGCTCATGTCGCGAAACGAACCTTGCCCCGCAGCAAGGCGAGTGATGCCAGCTTCCAGCTTTGCCATGTAGGCGCGAACCTGCGCGTCACCCCACTGCTTGCGGGTGTAACGAATGATAGACCGGACATCGGCTTCCGCTGCTGCCGTGAGGATATAACTGGTGCTCAAGAATGCTGGTCCGGGCCCAGTTCTTCATCCACGATTGAGCCGATGCTCTGGGTCGAGATCTGTCCCGCGAGACCCTGCTCGATGCGTTCGCCTAGCAGCATCTTCAATTCGCGCCACGCCTGGTCGCCGTTGGCATCTTCGGGGAAAAGGCGTTCAAGCGCATACTGCTTGATCGACTTGCCCTGGAGCGCTGCCACGGCCTTGAGGCTTTGGTGCTGTTGGTTGGTGATGTCTATGGTCAGGCGGCTCATGCAAACCTCGTGAGGGCTACGAATGCGCACATTATCGCAAATGTGGGTTTGTGGCTAGTCGAAGGGCAGGTCGAAGGTCATCAACCAGGCGCGCGACACGGGGCGGCTTGCCCGCCCCTACGTCCGCGTGCCTCCTGCCATGGGAAAAAGGAAAGGAGGGCGCCGCGACAGCGGCGCCCTCCGAAACGTCAGGCAGCGGCGCGCTGGTGACGTTGGGCGAAAGCGTGGTGGGGCACATTCGCCTCACGCACGCGGCTAAGCAGGTTGGACTGGAGACCCGAACCTTCGCAGACCACGGCATGCACCGGCTTCAGGTTCAGCAGTTGCTCGTTGCGGACGAAACCTGCCCGCTTGCCAAGCGCCCGGTTGAGCGTGAAGCGGACGGTCTTGACCCC
>CAILBQ010000348.1 GCA_903832475.1 uncultured Acidobacteriota bacterium
CGCGCAGATCGGGCCGCTGCGTTGCGATGCCGGTGGGACAGGTATTCAGATGACACTGACGCGCCATGTCGCAACCGAGGGCGACCAGAACAGAAGTCCCAAAGGCGAATTCGTCCGCGCCCAGAAGCGCGGCGATCAGGATGTCGCGAGCGGTGCGCAGCCCGCCGTCGGTGCGCAGGCGAACGCGACCGCGCAGACCGTTATGGATCAGTACCTGCTGGGCTTCGGCGAGGCCAAGTTCCCACGGATTCCCGGCGTACTTGATGCTGGAGAGTGAGGATGCTCCGGTCCCTCCGGTGTGGCCGGCGATGACGATGTAGTCGGCGTAGGCCTTGGCAACGCCGGCGGCGACGGTTCCCACGCCGCACTCCGAGACCAGCTTGACGCCGATGGCTGCGGTGGGATTGACGCGCTTGAGGTCGTAGATAAGCTGGGCCAGGTCCTCAATCGAGTAAATATCGTGATGCGGAGGGGGGCTGATGAGCTGCATGCCGGGCTGGGCGTGGCGCAGTCGGGCGATGAGCTCGGTGACTTTGTAGCCGGGCAGCTGGCCGCCTTCGCCGGGCTTGGCGCCCTGGGCGATCTTGATTTCGAGCTCTTCGGCATGAATGAGGTAGCCGGTGGTGACGCCGAAGCGGCCGCTGGCGACCTGCTTGATCTTGTTGTTGAGCAGGGACGGGGCGCCGTCGACAGGGGCGTAGACCGAGGGGTCTTCCCCGCCCTCGCCGGTGTTGGAGCGGGCGCCGAGCAGGTTCATGCCTTCGGTGATGGTCTGATGGGCTTCGGGAGAGAGCGAGCCGAAGGACATGGCGGAGGCGATGAATTTCTTGACCAGACTGCTGGGCGCTTCGACCGATTCGACGGCGAGTTCAGGACCGGCGGGACGGATTTCGAGCAGATCGCGCAAGTGCGCAGGGTGGGGTTCGCTGGCCTGAGTGGAGAACGCGGACCAGGGAGCGAGAGCTAAAGCGGCGCCTTGCTTGGTGGATCCCATGGCGGCTTGGAGGGCGCGCACGGTTTGCGGCTGCCAGGCGTGAGATTCGGCCTCGTCGGCCTTGCGGAAGCGGATGAAACCGTAGTCGGGAAGGTCCTTTACGGCAGGGGCGATCGCGGTGGCGGCGACGAGGGTGCCTCCGTCGCCGTTGCCCTCAAAGGATTCAGGCGCTGGCGTGGGCTCTTTCCAGTATTGGCGAATCTGCTTTTCCACCTCGGCAAAGCCGATGCCGGAAAGCGGCGAAGGAGTTCCGACGAAACACTTGGCAATGACCTCGTCAGAGAGGCCGATGGCGTCGAACAGATGCGCGCCGCGATAGCTGTCGACGACGCTTATGCCCATTTTGGACATGACCTTGGCGAGGCCAAGTTCGAGCGCCTTGAGCATGTGGGCTTCGCCGGTATCCGGAGTGAGCGAACGTGCGGTCTCGAGGGCGAGCCAGGGACAAACGGCTCCGGCGCCCATGCCGAGGAGAACGGCGACGTGGTGGATATCTCGGCAATCTCCGGCTTCGATGGCCAGGCCGACTTCGGCGCGAACGCCTTCGTTGATGAGCGTGCGATGGACAGCGCCCAGAGCCATGGCCATGGGAATAGGGAGCGCGGATGCGGACGCGTTCCGATCGGTGAGTAGCAGCACCTTGGCGTGGTCGGCAACCAAGTCCACAGCTCGCTGAGTAAGCCGGTCGAGTGCGCCCTCCATCGTTTCATCGGGCGAAAAGGTGCAGTCCAGCGTTTCCAATGCGAGAGCTTCAGCGAGCGGATGCAGGCCGTGCTTGAGAGCGTGCATGTGGGCGAGCGACAGGAGCGGCGATTTCAGCGAAAGCCCCGGAAGCGGTTCACGAGGTTCAAAGATATGAGGCCAGGGCCCGAGGCGGGTGTGCATCTGCAGGACGACCGCTTCGCGAAGCGGATCGATAGGAGGATTGGTGACCTGGGCAAAGCGCTGGCGGAAAAAGGCGTAGACGGGTCGAGGCGCGCGGGCGAGAGGCGCAAGCGGGGTGTCGTCGCCCATCGACCAGACGGCGTCTTTGCCCTCGTTGGCCATGGGTGCGAGGATCATGCGGA
>CAILBQ010000349.1 GCA_903832475.1 uncultured Acidobacteriota bacterium
CATCCTTGAACTTCACGCCTGCGCGCTCGTCCCGATCATCCAGCAGCACATCAAACCCCGCGGCATCCAGCTCCGCGGCCAGCTTCTCGCCCGTCTCCTTCAGCAGCGCATCGGTCACGTTCGTCACCGTGACCACCACCGTAAATGGAGCGATGCTCGCCGGCAGCCAGAACCCGTTCGCGTCATTCGATTGCTCGATCGCTGAGGTTAGGATGCGCTCAATGCCGATCCCGTAGCACCCCATGATCGGTTTCACTTCCTTGCCATTCGGATCGAGCACGGTCGCGCCCAGCGCTTCGGTGTACTTGTATCCCAGCTTGAAGATGTGCCCGACCTCGACCGCCCGGCCAACGACCAGCTTTCCTCCACAGTGATCTACGGGACAAGCCTCGCCTTCGTTCACCGTGCGAATGTCGCCCACCAAATTCCAGGTGAAATCGCGTCCCGGCGTAACGTTGCGCAAGTGGTAATCGAGCTTGTTCGCGCCCGCCACCAGGTTTTTGCGGCCTTCCAGGCTCTTGTCCACCACCACCGTCAGCCCGTCGGTCAGCGGCTTCACCGCCAGTTGCAGTTCCACCGGCCCCAGGAATCCAGCCGGAGCATGCAAATACGTCTCCAGTTCCTCGCCATTCATGGTGCGCAGCTCAGCCGCACCCAGCGCCGTCATCAGCTTGGTCTCGTTCACCTGGTGATCGCCGCGCAAAAACGCCGCCACCCCATGCCACGTATCCGGCTTGCCGCCGCCTGCACGCTTGAGCGCCATGTAGGCCACGCACTTGATGTCGCTTGCCGCCGAAATCTCAAAGAACTTGGTCACATCGGCAATCGCGCCCAGCCCCGGCGTATACACCAGCTCCGGCCGTCCATCGCCGGTCGGCTCCATCTCATCCACCGGACCCAGCAGGGAAGTCGCCTTCTCCGTATTCGCCGCATACCCGCATACCGGGCAGCTCGCAATCAGGTCCTCGCCGGCATCGGTGTACACCATGAACTCCTGCGACTGCGATCCGCCCATCGCACCCGAGTCCGCATCCACCGCAACAAACTTCAAGCCGCAGCGCGTAAAGATCCGCCGGTACACCGCATCATGCAAGTCGTAGCTTTTGTCCAGCCCCGCCGCGTCGATATCGAACGAATAGCTGTCCTTCATGGTGAACTGCCGCACCCGCAGCAATCCCGACTTCGGCCTCGGCTCGTCGCGAAACTTGTTTTGAATCTGGTACCAGATCTGCGGCAGCTGTTTGTAGCTGCGCAATTCGTTGCGCGCAATCCCCGTCATGACCTCCTCGTGCGTCATGCCCAGGCACAGCTCCGCGCCCTTGCGGTCCTTCAGGCGAAACATGTTGTCGCCCATCACCGTCCAGCGCCCGCTCTCCACCCAAACCTCTTTGGGATGAATGGCCGGCAGGTAAAATTCCTGTCCGATCGTATCCATCTCCTCGCGGACAATGGCGATGATCTTGTTCAGTGAACGCTGACCCAGAAAGAGATAGCTGTAAATTCCCGCGCCCAGTTGCCGGATATACCCGGCGCGCAGCAGAAATTTATGACTGGCCACTTCGGCATCCGAAGGAGCCTCGCGCAGTGTAGGAACAAAAACCTTCGACCAACGGTGCATAGACAGAATTCAACGTGCTTTCCCGCCGGCAACCGGCGCAAGGCAAAATGACAGCAGTCGTCATTCTAAATGTTCGGTTTGTCAGAGCGGCCTGAGGCCGCCTTCATCGTGGAATTCCAGCAATTGCTCTCACTACTTCGCGCACGTGAGCCAGGGTCTCAGCCGGCATGGTTCCAAGGAATACCGCGTTGCGAGATCGCCAGTCCAAACTTCGTAAATGCTCGCAAAGCACAGCACCTTGTACTGGAAGTCCTGGGGGCAGTGGAACCTGAAAACGGTAGCCTTTCAACTTGCTCGAGATCGGGCAGACAAACGCGACCGACGTTTTCTGATTGATTGACTGAATGGAAAGCACGACCGCAGGCCTACGACCCGCCTGCTCGCGTCCCGTCTGCGGATCAAAATCCATCCAGATCAGATCGCCTGCGTCAGGAATATAACCGCTTACCAAAACTCCGCCCCGCGCGCCGGTCCCCAGTCGTATTCACCGAGGGATGCACCATCCTCAACACCTTCGAGAAGCTCTTCCACTGTTATTTCCCGATACGGCGTTGTCGACGAGCGGGTGGATGCTTTTACCAGCGCGACCCTACCCTTGCCGTCAGAGACCCACTCCATCGGTTCACCAATCGGAAGCGCAGCCTCCGTGACCAACGTCTCCGGGATCTCGACCGTCAGCGTATTCCCGACACGAACAATGCGGGTAGTCATGCCATGGCTCCTGAAAAAATAATACTCCCGGGGATCGTCACCTCGTTATCGTAGTCCCCGTCACAAATGATGCTGCCAGAGCAAATGCTGCCGCTCCTCCAGAAGAACCAGCACCAGCGTCACAATGGAAAGCACCAGCTGCACCCGCTCCATCCTCAACCGGCCCTTGCTCAATAGCCGCACCCGCCACTGCGCCGACGGATTTTTCCTCAGCCGCCGAATCTGCCACAGCACCACCAGGTTCAACACTGACCCAATCACCGCCAGCGAAATCATCGGCACCCGCAGCCAGCTCCCATGAAACGCGTCAATGGCCTTCGCCGTCCCCGCCGCCAGCACCAGCGAACCGATCCCAATCCCCACCCGCAGCCCGCTCATCGCCGCAAAAAACGTGCAGACGCTCTGCAGCACCGCGAACAGCAGGCTGCCCCCGCCAATCCACAACCCGGTCCGCACCCGTGAATCGCCTGCCCCATCCTCCACCGGGCTTGACTTGCCACCCTGGGCACCACCGGCATTCAAAACTGTCGTCGGCATATCCCTCTCCTCCTTCATGGCCGTATGCTGCAAAAGCCTTTCGCTGACTCGCTAACCTCCGAATGCGCGCAGCGCGCTAACCCGCTGCCTCTAAATCAACTCCATCCCCCAAAGATCGTGCAGGTGCAGCACACCCTCCACCCGCCCCTCGCCGTCCACCACCACCAGCGAAGTAATCTTCCGCTCCTCCAGCTCCGCCAGCGCCCGCGCCGCCAGTTCCCCGGCCGCAATCGTTCGCGGCTTTGCATGCATGGCCTCGCCCGCCGTCCGTCCCAGCGCCGCACCGCCTTCGCGCTCCAGCAGACGCCGCAGATCGCCGTCGGAAATGATCCCCAGCAGCCGCCCGGCAGACTCGCCTGAACCCTGCACCGTCGTCATCCCCAGCTTCTTGCGCGACATCTCGTAAATCACCTCGGTCATCGGCGTCTCCGCCTCTACTCGCGGCACCGCCTCCCCGGCATGCATCAAATC
>CAILBQ010000350.1 GCA_903832475.1 uncultured Acidobacteriota bacterium
ACCCGACGCCGCTGCGCGAGTCACTGACGCTGCTCGGCCATGACGCCTTTCATGCGACGCTGACCGAGCCGCCGATCCCTGGCGACGCTACGTCGTCGCGACTCAAGGATGCGCTGCCGGCGTATGTCGCGTACCAGGGCGACGGTGACGTGACCGCACCGCTGGTCTATGTGAATTACGGCATGCCGGATGACTACAAGGCGCTGCAGCGTCTGGGCGTGTCGGTCAAGGGCAGGATCGTCATTGTCCGCTACGGCGCCGGATGGCGTGGCCTGAAGCCGCGGCTGGCGCTGCAGCACGGCGCGGTGGGCTGCATCATCTATTCCGACCCGGCCAACGATGGCTACGGCGTGGCGGACTCGTATCCCAAGGGTGCGGGACGGCCCAAGGATGGCGTGCAGCGCGGCGGGGTGAACGATACGGCGTTTCCGGGCGATCCTCTGACCCCGGGAGTGGGCGCGACCAAGGACGCCAAGCGGCTGGACATCAAGGACACGCCGATCATTACCAAGATTCCGGTTCTGCCTATCTCTTACGCTGACGCGACGCCGCTGCTGTCGGCGATTGCGGGCCGCGTGGCTCCGGCGGGCTGGCGCGGCGGGCTGCCGCTGACCTATCACCTGGGGCAGGGCGATGGCACGTCGGAGGCACCAAGCACGGCGAAGGTTCACCTCAAGATGTTTTCGAACTGGGATATCAAGACGCTGTATGACGTGATTGCGAAGATTCCCGGAACGTCGGCGGCGGATGAGTGGGTGATTCGCGGCAACCATCACGATGCGTGGGTGAATGGGGCGGACGATCCTATCTCGGGTATGTCAGCCGAGCTCGAAGAAGCGCGGTCGCTGGGCGAGCTGGTCAAGCAAGGGTGGAAGCCGCGACGCACGATCATTTACTGCGCGTGGGATGGAGAAGAACCGGGCCTCCTGGGTTCGACCGAGTGGGTGGAGACGCATGTAGACGAGCTGCGCAAGCATGCCGTGATGTATCTGAATTCGGATTCGACCGGGCGCGGGTACTTGTTCCTGGAGGGTTCGCATGGCCTCGAGCATTTCATCAATGGCGTCGCCGCTGAGGTGACTGATCCTGAGAAGGGCGGGTCGGTGCTGGAGCGGACGCGCAAGGTGGAAATTGTGCGCGGGCGCGGCGGGGACAAGGCCGAGGTGCGCAACCGGGCTGATTTGCGCATTGGCGCGCTGGGCGATGGTTCGGATTATGTGAGCTTTCTGGATTTTGCGGGGATTCCGGCGCTCGACCTGGGCTTTGGCGGGGAAGATCGCGGCAGCCAGTATCATTCGATTTACGACGATTTCTGGTGGTACACGCACTTTGCCGATACGGAGTTTGTGTATGGGCGGGCGCTGGCCCAGGTGAGCGGCACGGCGGTGATGCGCATGGCCGATGCCGAGCTGATTCCTTATAACTTTGCCAATACGGCGGACACCGTGGCGACCTATGTCGACGAAGTGAAGAAGCTGCTCAAGACGGAGCAGGATGAGATTGCCGAGAAGAACAAGGAGATCGATGAAGGGGTGTTCGAGGCTTCGAGCGATCCAAAGAACCCGGTGGCCATTCCGAAGAAGGAAGACGCTCCGCCATTTTTGAATTTTGCTCCCTTGGAGAACGGCTCGGCAGCGTTGACGGCGAGCGCGAAGCTGTACCAGAACGAGGTCAAGGCGATTGAGGCCAACGGCGGCGCGGGGCTCGATGGGGCCGGGATCAGCGACGTGAACCAGCTGCTGATGCAGACGGAGCGGGCCTTCTTTAATCCTGAAGGGCTGCCGGGACGGAGCTACTTTAAGCACCAGCTCTATGCGCCCGGGGCTTACACGGGGTACGGGGTGAAGACCCTGCCGGCGGTTCGCGAGCCGATCGAGCAGCATAAGTGGGCGATTGCGGATGCTTCGACGATCAGCGTGGGGAAGGTGCTGATGGATGAGAGCATGGCGATCAAGGCTGCGGCGGAGAAGCTAAAGGGACTGGCGGGGAGTGGGACGAGTGCAGGAGGGCAGTGACGGTGGATTCTACGCGGAAAATTACGCGTATGCAGGCTGTGAGTAACCAACTTGATGTAGCGTACAAAGCTTATTTCTTATGGGACGACCTTGTTTCAGCAATCACTTTAGCCGGTGCAGCTGAACGAGTGATGTCAGATATGCAGCCGCCTGGTGGCATTTTCGGCGTTGATGCGGTCTCCCTCCGCTCGATCATCAACCTTTACATAAGGCCCGAATACTGGAAGGAAGCCGCCAAACATTATCGCGCCGACTATGACTTTTTTCGGCATGCAGATTTAAAGACTCAGACCGAATACGTGATCAAAGAGGACGCAGCAGATTTCTTTCTCCTTATTCCCTTGCTTTCATTTACGTACTTGAAGGAAGAAACTACGCGCTCTATGCGGGCGTATGAGCAATGGTTCTTCAATAAAAATCCGCGCCTGTTGAAAACACGGGACCAAGCCAACGACACATTCCTTAGAAGTTTGCCAGAAACCCAATCGATGACCAAGCAACAGTTTTATGAAATGCGCTGCTTTATTGATACAGGGTCATGACAGAAACGCTCTATTGGGTCAACGGAGGGTGAGAAACGGATTGCGGTACTTCTCTTCGCCGATAGTGGTCAGGGGGCCGTGGCCGGGGAGTACCTGCGTGTTTTCGGGGAGCACGAGCAGGCGGGTGTGGATGGAATCGAGAATCTGACGGCTGTTGCCGCCGGGCAGGTCGGTGCGGCCGATGCTTCCGGCAAAGAGGGTGTCTCCGGCGATGAGCAGGCCCGCTTTGGCGGGGCTCGGATCGGCTGGAAAGCTTGAGTTGGCGGATGGCGGGGCGAAGTAGAGGCAGATGCTGCCCTGGGTGTGGCCGGGGGTGTGCAGTACCTGCGCCGGGGCGGCGTCGAGGCCGACTTTCATGCCGTCGGTGAGGCTGGCGTCAGGGGCAGCTGTTTCGGGTGTTTCGATGCCCAGCCAGCCAGCTTGAGAGTCCATCATTTTGAGCAGGGGCAGGTCGGCTTCGTTGAGGAGGATAGGCGCTCCGGTGAGGCGTTTTAGCTTGAGCGCGCCGCCGATGTGGTCGATGTGGGCGTGGGTGATGAGAATCTGCTTGAGCGTGAGGCCGAGTTCGGTGAGGCGGCGGTGGATGCGGGAGATTTCGTCGCCTGGATCGATCACGATGGCTTCGCGGGCGGCGGGGTCACCGAGGATAGTGCAGTTGCACTGCAGCGGGCCTACAGGGAAGGTTTCAATGATGACGGATTGCTGCGGTTGAATTTCGGCGGCCATAGCTGATTTTAGCGTTGCGGCAATCAGGAAGGGATGAGCAGGTGGTGTCCCGCCTTCTCGCATGAAGTAGAAGTCGCGTGATTGTTGTCACTTGAATATAGGCTCCGGACCGCTAGACTCGTCTCAACTACCCGCACGTTGTGGTTTTGAAGGAGTTTTGCGATGCCTCTGGCTCGTCCTACATTCCTGCGCGTGTGCGTGGCGAATGGTTCTCAACGTTCAGTCTGCACCTGGTGCCTGCGTTCTCTCGCCATGCTTTCGAGCGAGGAGGAGCTGACGGCATTCGAGGTCGACCATGTATGCGATCATGCCGACTTGCAGCGATTTGCTCCTGCCGCCCAGCGCCGGGTCATGCAGTCAAACTCGTTTCAAGCCTGGGTGACCGCCCGGACCTGAGCTCATAGCGCTCCAGTGGGTTGGGCTCGGGCTTGATCATGCCGACCAGGAAATCCAGGAGCCGATCAAGCTCGGCCGTGCGGTCATGTTTTCCTGCGGAAGGGCGGCGGCGAGCGACCAGAGGCCGAGCAGGGCAAGGCCCACCAGGTTGGGGAAGAGCAGCGGAGCCATGATCGGTGCGCCGTAGACGGATCGTTCCAACAACGTGGCGCCGGGGGCGTAGAGATTCATGCGCAGGTGGAACCAGAAGCCGAGCAGGCCAACGCAGGCCTGTAGCCCCAGCACGAGCAGGGTGAGGTCGAGGTAGCGGCGGGTCACCGGCATCACGATGGGAACGGTGAGAAAACCGGTGGCGAGGGCGCTGGAGACGACGGGGATCCATTCCGTGTTAGCGAAGAAGCCGTTGGTGGCGTGGTCGGTGAGCGAGAGGACGAAGTTGCCGAAGAAGCCTCCGTTGGCCAGCAGGATCACCCAGCGGGCCCACTCGATCGATCGGGCCAAGACGAGTCGGTTCAAGATCAGCAGAAAACCAAGGCCGGTGTAGGCCAGCGGGGCGACGAAGGGCGCGGCGTAGGTGAGTGAGCGCAGGGTTCGTTCGGCGAAGAAGCTGCTTTCGAGGTGGTAGAGGACGCCGGCCAGGCCTATCAGAATGCTGAGGCCGCCGACAAAGAAGCCGAGGTCGCGCCACGCGGCCTGGAAATTCCAGCGCCACTTCACGAGTATGGCCATCGCGAGCAAGATCGGCGCAGCCATCGAGAAATAGAGCGGGATGTACTCCGCGGCTCTGCGGAACTGGTTGACGGAGTGAGCGAGCACAATGTCGCCGGCCAGGATGGCGAGGTTGACGGTGACGAAGAGCTCCAGCAGGAGTTGCAGGTCGAGCAGCCAGGCGACCAGTGGATGGCGAAGCACGATGCGGAACAAGTTTCTGGCTCTAAGGGTGAGCGGCATGAGCATCTCCTGTTGCGGCTTTGCCATTGGCGGCGCGCAATACTTCCGCGTCTTGCTTGAGCTGAACCGTCTTCTGCAACAGGCCGTAGTTGCCGTGCCATTGCACAAAATCGGCGCCACCCATGAAGGCTCCGTGCTTGCTGGTGCGGCCGTCGTAGTGCCATAGATCGAAGTAGGTGAAGTCGATGGGGTTCGAGAAAGGAGGGCCTTTCAGGGTGCCGTCCTTGTGCAGGTCGTCCATGATGGCCTTGGCGGCGAGAACTTTGGCATTGGTGCTGGCGACGACCTGGTCGGCCTGTGTGTAGACCCGGTCGATCAGCGGCGCAGTGTGACATTGCGAGCAAACCTGCTTCATCGCGGCCTGGTTGCGAAGAGCGTTGGGCCGACGGGTGCTGACCGCGTCTGCTAAATACCACCCGAGGCGATCGGAAGGGTCGTGGGTGACTTTGAGCCCATTCAATCCGCTCATGTGGCAGGTAGCGCAGGTGGGCACGAACATGTCACGGGTGCTGAGCGTTTTCGGATCGGCTTTGAGATTGAGCAGCTTTTCCTGGGCGGCGAACATGACGCCGTGCTTCGATTCGTCATAAATTTCGATTTGCGAATGGTCGGGGCCCATGTGGCACTGGGCGCAGGTGGAAGGGCGGCGCGCCAGTTCAACGGAACTGGTGTGGCGAGAGTGGCAATTGGTGCAGCTGCCGATGGTGCCGTCGTCGTTCGGCTTGCCGACAGCGTGGCATTGCTCGCAGCCGGAAACCATGGCGGAGCCGCCTTCCGCTGTGACGAAGGGATGCGGCGGACGCCTGGTGCCGCCGGGCTGAAATTGCTCACTGAAGGAGACTTGTTGCGGGGTCAGGCCTTTTTCGCCATAGATGGCGGCCCAGCTGGGGGCGGCGTGGCGGCTGTGCAGGAATTCCTGGTAAATGCCTTCGTGGCAGCTGCGGCAATTGCCAGCGGTCAGGTGGGCGCTGATGACGAAACCGTGGTGGTCTTTCTTTTCCTGTCCCTGGCCGGGCTGATGGCAGTCGAGACAATTGACGCCCTTTTTGGCGTGTGCGCTCATTTCGTATTCATGCACGACTGAGTACTGCAGTCGGGCATGGCATTCGGCGCACTTGCCGCTGGCACGCACGAAGTCGGCGGTGGGCTGCTCGGTGTCCGCTTTGGGCCGGGCACGATTGATGAGGAAGCCGGAAAGGATCAGCGCGAATGCGAGGGTGACCGCGATGAAGACAGAGCGGAAGGACATGAGGTCTCCAAAAACGGACAGTTAGCCGCTTTCCATTTCATGAATTAATTGGCATGAGTATTAAAGCACGGCAGCAAAACCCGGAGAAGCGACTTAAGTCACAGAATGGGCGGGAAGCGACGAAATTTTGAAAAGGCAGGCAGGCACGCGGGAGGGAGGCAAACAACAACGGCAGACCCGAAGGCCTGCCGTCGACAAACGCGAAGAGGAAAGAGCTATTTGCCGGGTTTCGCGGGCGCGGAGACGGGTGCAGAGCCTTTCAATCCGGAAAAGACGCTGGTGCCGTTACCGTTGGAGCGCAGGTAGAGAACGGTTAGCGATAGCGACGTGATCATGAATAGCGCTGCGGCCCATCCTGTCATCTTGGTTAGCAGGTTGGCTGCTGCACGGGGGCCGAAGGCGGTCTGCGAGCCTTGACCGCCGAAGGTGCCGGCGAGATCGGCGCTCTTGCCCTGTTGCAGCAAGACCACAAGGATGAGGAAGAAACAGACGATGACGTGGATGACGATGGTGAAGTAAAGCAAGAAATGCATGAGCTGGACTGCTTTCCTGGGTCTCGTGCGGGCGGTTGAGGTGTATGCCCGGAACGGAGAGAGTTTCTTGTGAAGACTCGGGGTTCAGAACTTTGGTGCGGAGGAGGGGACTTGAACCCCTATGCCTTGCGGCGCAAGCACCTCAAGCTTGTGCGTCTGCCAATTTCGCCACCTCCGCGGGTGGGGCAACCTACGAAGTATACCAAAGGTGGAAGAAGGGTGGAAGCGAAGTGCCTCGTTTCGACCGCCGGTAAGGGTACGGCGAAGATAAAGATGAATTTCCTTGAAGCGATTTGGGGGAAACGTCGTCTTTACCAGTGTGATGAGTGGCCGGGGTTCACAGCGACGCGCGAGTTGGCTGCTGGTTGGCACAATGATGGTGCTGGGCGGCGTAGGGACGGGTGCGATTGCGGCCCAGCCGGCGAACAGGCACCGTGTGGTACATCGCCATGCGAAGCCGCATCGGCTTATGGTGGGGTATTTTCCGCAGTGGGGGCTATACGACGAGCACCCGTATATCGCCAAGTCGCTGCTAACGACGGGGAGCGCGGCGCGGCTGGACCAGATCAATTATGCGCAAGGGTCGGTGCAGGGCGGGCGCTGCTCTCTAGCCGATCCGAATGCGGATCTGCAGCATGCATTCACCGCGGAGCAGAGCGTCAATGGCAAAGCGGACGATCCGAAGACTCCGTTCCGCGGTTACCTGCATCAGTTGCAGGAAGTGAAGGCTCGTTATCCCAGGCTGAAAATTCTGATTTCGCTGGAAGGCAAGGCGGCCGACTTTGCCGAGGATGCCAAGCCGCAAAAGCGGCAGGCGTTTGTTTCTTCGTGCATCAACACGTTTGTGCGCGGTCATTTTGCCAAGGGCGTGACTGAGCCGGGAATATTCGACGGGTTCGATGTGGACTGGGAGTCGCCGGAGCGTGAAGATGCAGCGAACTTCCGGGCCTTGCTGGAGGAATTCCGGAAGCAGATGGCTGTCTTCGAAGCAGCGGAGCATCGCAGGCTGCTGCTTTCCGTGGCCGTCGGGCAGGCGCCGGGGATGCTGCCGGGGACGGATTTCGCGGTGGTTGGGCGGTTGGTGGATGAAGTTGGCGTCATGAACTACGACTACGCGGGGCCGTGGAGTCCGACCACCGGTTTCGTTGCGCCGTTGTTTACCGATCCGCGGGGGCCGGGAGCCGAGTACAGCATCGAGCACAGCATCGCCAGCTACAAGGCTGCCGGAGTTCCAGAGAAAAAGCTGCTGATGGGATTGCCGTTTTATGGGTATAGCTGGACCGAAGTTCCGGATGAGAACAACGGCCTGGCGCAGGAGGGAAGAGGACATGACGCGGACCGGCCGTATCACTATATTCGCGGGCTGGACGCTTCTTTCGAGACTTTCCGGGACAAGCGTACGAAGGCGCCATGGCGGTTCGACGGAGACACGTTCTGGACCTTTGAGGATCCGGTTTCGGTCCGCTACAAGGTGAGCTACGCTTCGCGCCAGAACCTGGGTGGGGTGATGATCTGGGAACTGAGCGGGGATACCGAGGATGCGGAACTGCTGCATACGGTGTACCGGTCGCTGCGTCATCCGTTAAAGCGGCGGGTGTTCACGGCGTCGGGGGAGTAGAAGCCGCGTTTCCGCAGCGTAGTCTGGCGGCCGCCACTTTGTGCGAATGTTTTCGGAGTCTAAAGCGGTGGTAAAGCGATGCTTGCGGGGATCTACTTTGCAATGTAAAGTGAAAAAAGCATGACCGACCTGCACAACGCGTTAGGCGACATCAGCAGTATCCGCAAGCAGATGGCACGCGCGACGCAGTTTCGCGGCTACGGGCCTGCCACATTGGCAAGCACGGGCCTGGCCGCCGTGCTGGCTGCTGCCGCGCAGGCCATCTGGTTGCCGGACGCGGCGAAGCATTTGCAGAGCTACTTGACCCTCTGGATTGGAACGGCTGTGTTTTCTTCCGCAGTGGCCGGGGTGCAAATTTATACGCGAACTCGGAGGCTGCACTCTGGGCTTTCGGATGAGATGATTCGGACTGCGATCGAGCAGTTTATGCCCGCGGTTGGCGCAGGCATGCTGATGACGATGGTATTGGTGCTATTTGCGCCGTCGGTGCTGTGGATGCTGCCCGGAATCTGGCAGGTGATCTATAGCCTGGGTGTCTTTTCGTCCTGCCGATTCCTGCCCCGTCTCATGCTGGCTGCCGGGGGCTGGTATTTGCTGAGCGGCCTGGCGTGTCTATCGCTTGGGGATGTGCGCGCGCTAGAGCCGTGGACGATGGGTATTGCGTTCGGGGGCGGTCAACTCCTGGTGGCGGGAATACTGCTGATTGCGGCCCGGGAGGATGAAGATGGCGACTGAACCCCGAGGCAGCGAAGGTCGATTTGCGTATGAAGGTCTGGATCGGGTGATCCACGAGCGGGCGCGGCTGAGCGTGCTGACCTCGCTTGTGTCGAATCCGAAAGGACTGATTTTCAATGATCTCAAACAGCTATGTTCGCTGACGGACGGAAATCTCAGCCGTCACCTGAGCGTGCTGGAGGCGGAAAACATGGTGGAGATCACGAAGGGTGTGGAACACAATCGTCCGCAAACGTTTTGCCGTATCACCCGAGAAGGCCGCGAGCGCTTTCTTGAATATCTTTCCACGCTGGAGCAGGTGGTGAAGGACGCGGCCCGGGTTTCGAAAGATGAGCACGGGGCCGGTCTGACACGCGGGTTGCTTCCTTCCAAAGCCTAGCCCTTTTTTTTGGAGGTTACTTTATGACGCAAAGCATCATTGCTATGCCCGATCACTTTGTATCGCAAAGTGGATTGCACGTGGCCATCATCATGGACGGCAACGGGAGATGGGCGGCGAGGCGAGGATTGCCTCGAGTTGCTGGGCATCGGGCTGGAATCGCATCGGTTCGCAGGGTGATAGAGCGAGCGCTGGATCGGGGCATTGCCCGGCTCACGCTATACGCATTTTCCGCAGATAACTGGCGGCGACCAAGCAGCGAAGTACAGAATCTCTTTTGGCTGCTGCGGGCCTTTCTTCGACTGGAGACGGACCGGCTGGTGAGGCGCGGGGTTCGCTTCGAAGCCATCGGCCGCCGGGATCGACTGGCCAAGCCGGTGCTGCATGAGATCGTGGCGGCGGAGTCTGCAACCGCGGCGTTACGGCGGCTTCATCTTTGTGTTGCGATTGACTATTCGTCTCGCGATGCTATTGCAAACGCGGCCGGGCAGTTGAAAACGGCTCACTTCAACAAAGGACAGAATTCCCCCGAGTTCCTACGGTTGTGCCTGTTTGAAGCTTTGGAGAGAGACCATGGAGCGGTGGATCTTTTGATCCGCACCGGGGGAGAGAAGCGGCTATCGGACTTTCTGCTCTGGGAGTCTGCTTACGCGGAGCTTGTCTTTTCTGACTGCATGTGGCCTGACTTCGATGGGGACGACCTGGATGCGGCGCTGGATGAGTTTAAGCGCAGAGAGAGGCGTTTTGGTGGGGTGCGTGAAGTTGAGGTCTCTCTGATTGGCGGCCGATCGTGATGGGCTCCGGGAAGCGCGCGCTCAAGGTCAAATTCATTCTTCCGTCACTCAAAGAAGCAAGCGATCCGCATTTGAGGCCGATCAAGTACTCTCTGTTTCCGCCGCTGGGGCTGGCGACTTTGGCCGCTTATCTTTCGGACGAGGACGATGCAGTGATCGTCGACGAGCATGTGGAGCCGCTTCGACTGGATGACATGCCGGATATCGTGGTGATTCAGGTGTACATCACGAACGCCTACCGCGCTTACCGGATCGCGGATCACTACCGGAGCAAGGGAGTGTTGGCCTGCCTCGGGGGTCTGCATGTGACTTCGCTTCCTGAAGAAGCGAGCGTCCATGCGGACGCCATTTTTCTGGGGCCGGGGGAGCAGACGTTCCCGACGTTTCTGCGCGATTACCGCGATGGCAAGGTGGAGCGCGTTTATGCTTCCACCGCAGGACGCACGCTGGATCGTATTCCGCCGATTCGACGCGATCTGATTCGTCGTTCACTTTACCTGGTGCCGAATTCGATTGTCGTGACGCGGGGATGCCCGCAGCATTGCGATTTCTGCTACAAGGATGCCTTCTATCAAGGAGGCCGAGGCTTCTACACACAGAGGGTCGACGATGCGTTGCGTGAGATCGACCGCCTGCCCGGACGTCATCTTTATTTTCTCGACGATCACCTGCTGGGCGACAGGCGTTTTGCCGAAACACTTTTCGAAGGCATGAAGGGCATGAGACGGCTCTTCCAAGGCGCGGCGACGGTGGATTCGATCTTGCGCGGCGATTTGATCGAGCGTGCTGCGGAAGCAGGACTTCGCAGCATCTTCGTCGGCTTTGAGACACTCACGCCAGAGAATTTGAGGAGAAGCAACAAACGGCAAAATTTGGGACGCGATTATAAGGCGGTTGCCGATCGCCTGCATTCTCTTGGCATCATGATCAACGGTAGCTTTGTTTTCGGCATGGACGACGATGGGGAGGACGTGTTCCGCCGCACGGTGGACTGGGCCGTCGAGCATGGGATTACGACGGCGACATTTCATATTCAGACGCCGTATCCCGGTACGCGACTGCATGCCCGCATGGTTCAAGAGAAACGCATGCTGACGCGGGACTGGAATCTTTACGACACGCGGCACGTGGTCTATCAGCCTGCGCTGCTCAAGCCTGAGGCATTGAAGGAAGGCTACGACTGGGCGTATCGCGAGTTTTATAGATGGAGATCGATTGCGCAGGCCTCACTGCACCACGGAACTCTGAAGCACCAAGCAAAACACTTTTTCTACGCTGCGGGATGGAAGAAATTCGAGCCGCTGTGGGATCTGCTCATTCGGGCACGACAGCTGACGAGGATTACTCCGTTGCTGGAAGGTGTGCTTTCCAAGGTGTCGCGGGCAAGTGTTATGAAGAAGGAACAGCTCCGTGAGTTCGAGAGTCTTGTCGTTCTATCGTCGGCTGTGCCGCGGGAAGCGATGATGGTTGAGGAGTCCAATCTTGCCGGAAAATGATTTCGCAATCAGAAGACATCGGCGCGCTACCCGCTTTTGGATTGGCGTTGTGATGGCGGGCTTGATTGTCAGCGGCGTGACGGCATTTCCGCTGGAGGCGGAGTTGCGCATTTTACTTGGCCTCTTACGAAGCGCAACGCTAAGGCCGATGGCGGAGTGGACGCACCTGCTGCCCTGGATCTCCCGCGTTTCCGCTGCGCTCGCGAGTACCAACAGAGACTATCCATTTCTGGCCTATGGGACCGACTGGCTGGCGTTCGCGCATCTGGTGATCGCGGCGGCTTTCATCGGGCCCTATCGTGATCCGGTTCGGAACAAGTGGGTCATCACGTTTGGCCTGATTGCCTGTGCTGGAGTGATTCCTCTGGCTCTGATCGCGGGGCACATTCGAGGACTGCCGATTGCGTGGCGGCTGGGAGATTGCTGTTTCGGACTCTTCGGAGGGATACCGCTTCTCTTTTGCCGGAAACACATTGCCTTGATGGAACGCATTGAGGAGAAGTGAATTTCCCATGCTGAGTGTTGTGACTAAAGCTAGTGATCATCTTGCACTGCGCTCATCTCAGGAGCAGGCCGCCCATTGCTGCTGCCACGCAGATTTGTTCGGTGCGTGAAGCCAGGGCAGCTTTTCGATTGCCGATGGTGCGAAGCGAGGAAAGTCGTTGAGCAAATGCTGCGGCGCGATGGGTGAGGACGGGTGTGTGATGCGGTGTGCGTCTAAGAATTTGCCCAGCGAAAGCAGGGCGGTTTGAGCCCACAGGTTGGCGAGTTCCGGGTCTTTTGCTGCTTTGGACAATGCGGTTCGGTAGGCGAGATAAGCGAACTGGTAGCTGCCGTCCCACTTGCGCATCTTGCCGAGGATCTTGGCGGCGAGCAGGTCAAGCTTTGGGCTCTTGGGAAAGTCTGGCTGTAAAACCTGGGAAGCTTCAACGATGGTCTGCCAAGGTCGGCTTGCGTGCTCTTTCATGAAGCGGGAGACGGCGAGATGAATGAACGGCTTGCGATAGCCAACGCCCCAGTAGTGAAGAAGGATGTCTTCGCAGAACGAGAGCTGGGTGTAGGTGCGCAGGAAGAGTCCGAAAGAGAATTGCTCGAGGGTGAAGGCTGGAGTGATGGAGTAGAGCTGGTCGATGAGTTCGATCGCCTGCGCGATGAGGTGGCGGTTGGCGGGGGTAACGCCGACTACGCCGGAGTTGAGCATTTCCGATTGCGGATCGATATGGACGCCGAGCAGGTCAACGCCGTTTGGATATTTTTCTGCGATGGGCTGCACGAGCGCGTTGTCCGCGATGGCGTAGTGATCGGAGGCGTGCATGAGCGACTTGTCGTCGGCGATGCGGGTGAAGAATTCGCGAGGGTCGCGCAGGAAGTAGGTGTCGGTGTCGAGCAGAACCGCGGGAGCCTGGTAGCGATCGAGGGCGGCAAGCAAAGCATGAGGCTTGGCGCGATGGTTGAACTTGCCTACGGGAGTCGCTTGCCAGGTCTGGATTTCTTCGGCGGGAACAGAGATGAGTTCGATAGGAAAGCCGGAGAGAAAGGCGGTGCGATCGGTGACGACGGCGATGGTAATGTCAAGGCGATCTGGTCCCAGATGGCGCAAGGCGGAGAGGATGCTGAGCGTCAACTCAAGCT
>CAILBQ010000351.1 GCA_903832475.1 uncultured Acidobacteriota bacterium
ACGAGCTTGCTGAAGGTGCTGACGGTGACGACTTGCCTGAGCGAAGATGGAAGCACGGTGGAAGTCGCGGTGTGCGATACCGGGCATGGGTTGACGGATGAGATTCGCGAGCGGCTGTTCCTGCCGTTCTACTCGACCAAGCAGCGGGGGACAGGCCTGGGCTTGTCAATCGCGGCGAAGATTGCGCAGGAGCATCATGGGTCGATCCGCGCGGAGGCGAATACGCCGAAAGGAGCGAAATTCCTGCTGAGTTTGCCGGTGATGGAGAGTGGAAACGGGCGGGAGTTGACGAATGGGCATTCGTCGCTGGAGAAGCCGGTCGGGGAAGTGGTGGGGCCGATCACTGGGTAGTTGCTGGCCTTGATCGCCGGCGAGAAAGTTGCAATCCCACATCTCAAAATCGAGATATGGGGCACACTGACGGGTGCGTGGGTTGGGGTGGCGTAGCTTCGGCGGCGAGCATGGCGGCGACTTTGGCTTGGCGGATGCGTTCGCGGAGCTGGCGGGTGACTTCGCGATGGCAGCGCAGGCAGAGGGTGCGGATGTTTTGCAGTTCGCATTCGCCGCCGCCTTCGACCACGGGGAGGATGTGGTCGGCGTCCCACAGAGACTTGCGCAGGCGGGTTTTCAGTCCCCAGTAATTCATGAGGGCTGCGCGGTTGGCCCCGCGGGAGCGTTTGAGCTTGCGGAGCGCAGCGAGGGTATCGATGCGGCAGTGGGCGCAGATGCCGCGGTCGCGTTTGAAGACGTGTTCGCGGAGGTATGCGGGCTGGGAGCGGAGCTCCATTCGTGGACGCAGTAGGCGGAGCAAAAGGTGTAGCGGCGCGGGGGGACTTCGATGGAACACCAGCGGCAGAGGCCGCGTCCGTTGGGGCCGCGCGGGTGGTGCTTGCGATCGACCCAGCCGCCCTGAAGGTTCCTCCCTGGAAGCGCAGGGGCGGATTTGCGGACAGCATCCATGGGTCTGTTGTACGGGTTGGGAGGGTTCCCGTGAAAGTGACTGAAAGGGAACAGGCGACCGCGACGAGTGTATCGAGAGCGTTAGCCGGAGGGAATGCGGCGCGGCTACAATCCAGAGAGACTCAACGGGTGAATTGGGAGCGGATGGTGCGGTACTAATGAATCACATATTGATCGTGGATGATGAAGCTGAGATCCGCAGTTCGCTCGAAGAGATATTGCGCGAAGAAGGATATGGGGTGGCGTCGGCGGGGACGGCGGCGGAAGCGATCGTGCTGATGCAGGACGCTCCGTATGACGTGGTGCTGCTGGATATCTGGCTGCCGGATCGGGATGGCCTGGATGTGTTGAACGACGTGCATGCGCTGGCGGCGGAGGCGCGGCCGGAGGTGGTCATCATTTCAGGGCATGGGACGATCGAGACGGCGGTGAAGGCGACCAAGCTGGGGGCGTACGACTTCCTGGAGAAGCCGCTGTCGTTGGACCGGACGTTGATCGTTCTGAAAAATGCGGTTGAGGCGCGACGGCTGCGGCGCGACAACCTGGAATTCAAGCGACAGTTTTCGCTGCAGAGCGTGTTGACCGGCGACAGTGTGCCATCGAAGGCGCTGCGGCAGCAGATCCGGCTGATGGCACCGACCAACGGGCGGGTGCTGATTTATGGAGAGTCGGGGACGGGCAAGGAGCTGATCGCGCGGGCCATTCATGCGGAGAGTTTGCGGCGGGACCGGGTGTTTGTGGAGTTGAACTGCGCGGCGATTCCCGAGGCTCATATCGAGGCGGAGCTGTTCGGGGTGCGGCATGGAGCGTTTCCGCCGATGGTGGCGGGAGGTAATGGCGGACCGCCGGCGGGGCCTCCGGAAAAGCGTGGAACGCTGGAGCGGGCCGATGGTGGAACGCTGTTTTTGGATGAAGTCGGCGACATGAGCCTCAAGACGCAGGCCAAGGTGCT
>CAILBQ010000352.1 GCA_903832475.1 uncultured Acidobacteriota bacterium
CAGTACTCCACCTCCACGACCGAAGCCGGCGCAAAGCTTTCCAAATACGCTCGCGTCACCAGCGGATCGAACTTCGGATCGAGCGCCTCAAGCACCAGGAAGAACTTGTCATCCGTCGCTCCCGTGCGAAAGTTCGGCGCATTGAACAGCGGGTGATACAAGCTCGGCAGTCCATTCATCGCGATCATGCCAAACGCCGCCGACAATCCAGCAAACAGAATCGTCCATTCATACGCCGGAACAATAAATGCCGGCCACGAGTACGTCGGCCGTCCCGCAATGTTCAACGGGTACGCCAAGGTCGAGATCCACGTCTCCAGTGAAAACATCGCTACCAGACCCATCAATCCGCCCGTCAGCGTGATCAGAGAAACCTTGTTGCGATGGAAGCCGATCGCTTCCGCCGCTTCTTCTACCGGATACGGCGTATAACAGTCCATACGCCGCCACCCATCGGCGTAAGCGGTCTGCGCCGCCCTCACCAGATCAGAAGGCGTGTCGAACTCGGCCATCACTGCGTAAATTCCTTCAACGGCTACAGGCATCAGTCACCCGCCCCAACTGCCGGCTCGGTCTTCGGCGTAATCTTCGCCGAGGGCAGCATCATCTTGATTTCGTTCATGGGAATCATAGGCAGCAGCCGCACAAACAGCAGGAACAGCGCGGTGAACAAGCCCAGGGTTCCGACATACGTCATGTAGTCCCACTTCGTCGCACGGTACGTGCCCCACGATGAGGGAAGGAAGTCGCGATACAGGCTCGTCACAACAATCACAAACCGCTCAAACCACATGCCCGTGTTCACAATGATCGAGATCAGGAACATGAACGCAATGTTGGTTCGTAGCTTGCGCACCCACAACGTGGTTAGCGGGAACGCGATGTTGCAGAAGATGAGAACCCAGTACGACCAACCCATCGGTCCGAACATGCGGTTCCACATCATGAAGTATTCCCAGTGCGATGCCGAGTACCAGGCCATGAACACTTCCATGCCATAGCCGTAAGCCACAATCAGCCCCGTCCCCAGCATGACCTTGCCCATATTGTCGATGTGCCGCGTCGTGACCAGGCCTTCCAGCCCATACGCCTTGCGCAGCGGAATCGCCAGCGTCAGCACCATCGCAAATCCCGAATAGATTGCGCCGGCGACGAAGTACGGCGGGAAAATCGTCGTGTGCCAGCCGGGAAGGATCGCCACCGCAAAGTCGAAGCTGATGACCGTGTGTACCGATAGCACCAGTGGCGTTGCCAAGCCCGCCAGCAACAGGGAAGCGGTCTCATACCGCATCCAGTGCCGCACCGAGCCGCGCCACCCAAGCGAAGCCAGGCCATAGATATAAGCTGCGAACTTCGACTTCGAACGATCGCGCAGCGTCCCAAAGTCGGGGATCATGCCCACGTACCAGAACACGATCGAAATCGTTGCGTATGTCGAAACCGCGAAGACGTCCCATAACAGTGGGGAACGGAACTGCGGCCACACGTTCATCGTATTCGGATACGGGAACAGCCAGTACGCCAGCCACGGACGGCCCACATGAATCAGCGGGAACATGCCGGCGCAGACCACCGCAAAGATCGTCATCGCTTCTGCGAAGCGGTTGATCGAGTTGCGCCAGCCCTGCTTGAACAGCAGCAGAATCGCCGAGATCAGCGTTCCGGCGTGGCCGATACCAATCCACCAGACAAAGTTGATAATCGCGAAGCCCCATGCCACCGGCTGCGTGATCGCCCAGATGCCCACGCCCTTCAGGAACAGCCAGGTCACCGCTACCAACAGGAACACAGCCACCGATCCACCTACGCCAAAGACGGCGAACCATCCAAGCGAAGTCTTCGGCGTTAGCACAATGTCCGAGATCTTCTCGGTCACCGACTTAAAGCTCCATCCCGGCGAAAGTACCCGGAATTCTCCAGTCAGTGGATCGATCGTCGGATCTGCGGGTTTGATATCTCTAGTTGCCATCGCTAGTTCAACCCTCTTCGAGTGGTGTTCCTGACGGTCTCAATTTCTTCGAAAACTACTTCGTCATCCTGAGTGAGCGTAGCGAGTCGGAGGACCTGCGTTTGCTTCTCCATCTCTACCCCTTCGCCTCATGCTCCACCGGACCTTCAGCCAATTCCGGATTCGGGTTCGATACCGCCGCCACATACTGCGTGCGCGGCCGCGTATTCAAATCCGCCAGCACGCCATAGCTGCGATCGTCTGCCTGCAACTTCGCCACCCGGCTTCCCTTGTCATTCAGATTTCCAAACGTGATCGCACTCGCCGGGCAGGCCTGCTGGCAGGCCGTGACAACCTCTCCATCATGGATCGCCCGGTTTTCCTTATCGGCCGTAATCTTGGCTTCCGAAATCCGCTGGACGCAATAGCTGCACTTCTCCATCACGCCGCGCGAACGCACCGAAACATCCGGGTTCCGCATCAGCTTCAGGCTCTCCGTCTCAAAATCCGAATACAGCAGGAAGTTGAAACGTCTCACCTTGTACGGGCAGTTGTTGGAGCAGTACCGCGTGCCTACGCAGCGGTTGTACACCATCGTGTTGATGCCTTCCGGCGTATGCACCGTTGCACCCACCGGGCAGACCTGTTCGCACGGCGCATTCTCGCAGTGCTGGCATGCCATCGGCTGGAAGTGTGCTCGCGGCGCCGCAAGGTCGCCCTCAAAATACGTGTCGATGCGAAGCCACTGCATGTTGCGGCCAATCCGAACCTGCTGCTTGCCCACCACCGCGATGTTGTTTTCCGCGTAGCAGCCCACGATGCAGGCATTACACC
>CAILBQ010000353.1 GCA_903832475.1 uncultured Acidobacteriota bacterium
CGCCGTATAGATTTCGTTTATGCAGTCTCTTCGCGCAACACGCTCTATTTCATTGCCGCATCAGGCGAAGTTGCACGCACTTTACTCCTGTTCGGGCCCTTCGCAAGGTGCTTCAAAGTCTCCCTCGCAAACGCGAATCATGAACTGTCCGGTGTCGTGTTGAAAAAACACCGTAACCGAATCGACAGTCCGAGGAAGCACGCAAAAATCCGTATCCATCGCTTCCGCATGCGGAATCGACATCGTGCTCGGGCGCGGCAGCGATGACTTGAATATGCCTGCAATCATATTGGCAATCTCTTTGGTGGCATCCAGAATATCGGCAGCCTCCACAGCCTCTGCCGACTGCATCAACATAGCCGCCGTCGCCCGCGTTGCCAGACCTTTCGATAGCCGGACTTCCACGCGGCCGCTCCAGGCTCCCGCCAGATCGCAGCTCCCCATCACATGTTCGGCCCCAATGCAGCGTCTCCCGGAAGACTCCAATGGTTCTAACTCCATTGCGAGCATCTGCTCCCAGAATTGCAGGTTCGCTCTCTGGATGCTGGCTTCAGTCACCGCGCTGTGCATGACATCCATCCTCGCTGCGATCAGGAACCGCCTGGCCTCCGACGCTTCTACCCCAATTCACCGGAACCAAACCTCGCAAAGAAGCGCTGTCGTATGTATCGAGCAAATCCTCCCGCACTTTAGAGATTCTCAGCGCCTCGCCCATCTCACCGGCTCCTGCTTCCCCACCTTGCCCGAAAACTTTGCCAACCCGGCGCCCCGAGGTTTACGCTTCTCACCGACATGTCCAATCCCACGAATGCCCCTGCTCAAACGTTTTGCCGGAATCTTCTTGTTTCGGCCTTGCTCGTTTCCGGCTTGATGACTGCGGTGCCCGCACTCCAGTCTCAGCCTGCAGCTTCTGTGCCGCAGCCCAGCCTCAGCGGCCCCATTCCCGACTCGCCTGAAATCGAAGCCCAGGCGAAAGCCATCCTCGCCAAGCTCACCCTCGACGACAAGATCAAGCTCCTCGGCGGCACCGACGGCATGTTCACCTTCGCCATCCCCTCCGCCAACATCCCGCAGTTCAAAATGTCCGACGGCCCCCTCGGCGTCCGCACCTGGGGACCGACCACCGCTTACCCCGGCGGCGCAGCCATGGCCGCCACCTGGGACCCCGACGTCGCCCGCGCCACTGGCGTTGGCCTCGGCCGCGACGCCCGCGCCCGAGGCGTTCACTTCCTGCTCGCCCTCGGCGTCAACATCGCCCGCTCCCCCGTGAGCGGCCGCAACTTCGAATACCTCTCTGAAGACCCCTACCTCAACGCCCACCTCGCCGTTCCCTACATCCAGGGCGTCCAGTCCCAGGGCGTCAGCGCGACCGTCAAGCACTTCGCCGCCAACAACCAGGAATACGACCGCCACAACGTCAGCTCCGACGTCGATGAGCGTACCCTCCGCGAAATCTATTTCCCCGCCTTCGAAGCCGCCGTCAAAGACGCCAAAACCACCGCTGTCATGAACTCCTACAACCTCGTCAACGGCGTCCACGCCACCCAGAACGAGTTCCTCAACCTCAAGGTCCTCAAAGGCGAGTGGGCCTTCAACGGCGTCCTCATGTCCGACTGGGATTCGACCTACAGCGCCATCGGCGCCGCCAACAACGGCCTCGATTTTGAAATGCCCTACGCCAAGTTCATGAACGCCGAAAAGCTCATGCCCGCCATCAAGGCTGGCATGGTGAATGAAGCCACCATCGACGACAAGATCCTGCGCCTGCTGCGCGTCGCCCTGCGCTACAACTGGATCGGCCCTAACGCCCGCCCGCAGTACGTCGACTCCCTCTCCGCCTATTCGGTCAGCGACCGGGCTATCGCCTTGAATGGAGCGCGGGAAAGCCTCGTCCTGCTCAAGAACGACGGCCACGCCCTCCCGCTCGATCCCACGAAACTCAAGACCATCGCCGTCATCGGCCCCGACGCCTGGCCAGCTGTCACCGGTGGTGGAGGCTCCTCGCAAGCCCAGGCCTTTGAACCCATCAGTATCCTTACCGGCCTCACCGACATGGCCGCCCAGTCCGGCGTCAACGTCGTCTACGCCCGCGGCCTGCCCGACCTCGGCGACATCTTCGGCAACACCCACTTCGAGGGCGACGTCCAGATCCAGACTTTTTCGAACCACGACTTCACCGGCAAGTCCGAACCTAGCCACCAGAACCAGATCAATGACCTCAAGCCGGCCATGTGGGACGCTGTCGACCCCAACCCGCGCAGCCTGCGCTACACCGCAACGTACAAGCCCACGCAATCGGGCAAGTACCTTCTCTTAGCCGCCGCCTCGGGCGAAGACTTCTACACCATCAGCGTAGACGGCAAGCCGCTCCTGAAGCAGGAACACCGAGAAGGCCAGATCCCGCTCTCGGCCACCCTCGAGCTCACCGCCGGTCAGCCCATCCACATCTCCGCCGACTACACTCCCTGGACCCCCGGCGTCCGCCTCTCCCTCGGCCTCGCCCCCGAGTCCACCCTCGTGTCAGAACAAGCCATCCGCCTCGCCAAGTCTGCCGATGCAGTCGTCCTCTCCGTCGGATTCAACGCCGATACCGAGAGCGAAGGCTACGATCGCACCTTCGAGCTCCCCTGGGGCCAGGACGCGCTCATCGAAGCCGTAGCCGCCGCCAACCCAAAAACCATCGTCACCCTCACCGCCGGCGGCGCTGTCGACACCCAACGCTGGCTGAGCAAGGTCCCGGCCCTGCTCATGACCTATTACCCCGGCCAGGAAGGCGGCACCGCCATCGCCGAAACCCTCCTCGGCAAGAACAACCCGGAAGGCCATCTCCCCGTCACTTTCGACCGCGACTGGAAAGAGAACCCCTCCTACCCCTGGTACTACGCCAAGAAAGAAGCCGACGGCATCCCGCACGTGAAATACGCTGACAAGCTGATGGTCGGCTACCGCTACTGGATCACCGAAAAGAAGCACCCGCTCTACCCCTTCGGCTACGGTCTCAGCTACACCACCTTCACCTTCGCCAACCTCAAGGCTCCCGACTCGATCAAAGTTGGCGGCAGCGCAGAAGTCTCCTTCGACGTGACCAACTCCGGCAGCGTGGCCGGGGCCGACGTCGCTCAGCTTTACGTTTCAGAACCCAACGCCAAAGTCCAGCGCCCCGAACGCGAACTCAAAGGCTTCCAGAAAGTCCGCCTCGCCCCCGGCGAAACCAAACACGTCACGCTCAACCTCAACGCCCGCGCCTTCTCCTACTGGGACGAATCCACCCACAACTGGAAGATGGACGCCGCCAAGTTCCAGATACACGTCGGCGACTCCAGCGAATCCACCCCGCTCGAAGCCACTCTCACCGCCACCGAATAAACTGGCCCGTCGCCTGGTATTCCCTCGTCACGCGATGGAATACCAGGCCCCTCGTCCCGCGCCGTTCCTGGTCAGAATCCCTCTCTTCACCAACTGAGTCAGCCGAAGCTTGATCGTGCTCCGGTTCGCTCCCGTCGCGCGCAAAACTTCGGCCACGCTGATCCGGCCCTGCGCGCGAGCCAGCTCGACGATCTTCTCTTCCAGAGCCGACAGGTTCCTTAGCATCAACTGGCTCTGCTCTACCTTCGCCGCCAGCACCTGCGTCTGCCGCCGAAGCGCTTGCAAGAAGAACATCACCCATGGTTCCCAATCCGGGGCCCCCTGCTGCAACGACTGCTGCGTCCGCCTCAGCGCCAGGTAGTAGCTCTCCTTGTTCTGCTCGATCACGCTCTCCAGCGAACTGAAGGGCACATACGCATATCCCGCTTTCAGCAGCAGTAGCGTCGTCAGAATCCGCGAGAGCCGCCCATTCCCATCCTGAAAAGGGTGAATCGCCAGAAAGACGACCGTAAACACGGCCGTAGCCAGCAACGGGTGCATCCGGCTGTTCCCAAATGCCCCAATTCCCCATTGAACCAGCTCCTGCATCCGGAACGAAGTCTCAAAAGGACTAGCTGTCTCAAATACCACCCCGAGACTGGCGCCATCCGGCCCAAACGCCTCCACATTGTTCGACAGCGTCTTGTACCGCCCCCGGTGATGTTCGTCCTTCTGGCTGAAGCGAAGCAGAATCCCATGCAGTTGCTGGATATAGTTTTCCGTGATCGGGATCGAGTCGAAACTCAAGAAGACCTGCTCCATCGCCAAGGCATACCCGGCGACTTCCTCCTCGTCACGCGACTGAAACGAATGAGTCTCGATCCGTGACAGAAGCGCCTCGACCTCGCGGTCCGACAGCCGCGCCCCCTCAATCCGGGTAGAAGACCCAATGCTCTCAATGGTCGCCACTTTGCGCAAAGCAGCCAGTCGCTCCGGCGCGAGCATCTTCAAAGAGCGCCAGGTACCCCGAAACTCATCGATCTCCGCAATGAGGGCGAGCATCTCCGCGGTAATCGTAATCGAATCGAAGGACATCATGGCCGTTATTCTATCCGTTTATGTCCAATTATCACCATTTATATCCAATTACGGCGGGCCTAACCCTCCACCGGATGCTGCGCATAATGCAGCAGCACTGCCACCGCGCACGACGTCAGCCGTGTCTCCGCCGAATCCGCCCGGCTGGTCAGAATCACCGGCACCCGCGCCCCCAGCACGATCCCCGCCAGCTGCGCCCCGCCCAGGTACTCCAGCTGCTTGGCCAGCATGTTCCCCGACTCCAGGTCTGGAACCACCAGTATGTCCGCCTTCCCGCTCACCGGCGAAACCAGCCCCTTGATCTGCGCCGCCTTCATACTGACCGCCGTATCGAAAGCCAGCGGCCCATCCAACACGCCCCCGGTAATCTGTCCGCGATCGGCCATCTTGCACAGCGCCGCCGCATCCAGCGTCGACTTGATCTTCGGATTCACCGTCTCCACCGCCGACAGCAGCGCCACCTTGGGCTCCGGAATCCCCAGCGCATGCGCCAGGTCGATCGCATTCTGCACAATGTGGATTTTGTCTTCCAACTCCGGCTCAATGTTGATCGCCGCGTCCGTAATCAACAAGGTCCGCGCATACGCCGGCGTGTCCATGACAAACACATGCGTAATACGCCGCGACGTCCGCAGCCCCGTATCCCGGCCCATCGCCACCTTCATCAACTCATCGGTATGCAGGCTGCCCTTCATCATGGCCAGGGACTTGCCGTCCCGGCACATGTTTACGCTGATCTGCGCCGCGCTCTGTTCAGTCGCGGCATCGATTAAGGGATAGCCGGAAATATCCACTCCCGTCTTCTTCGCCAGCGCCATGATCCCCGCCGCATCGCCCACCAGCGTCGGCCTGATGATTCCCGCCTCGGCCGCCTCCACCGCCCCACGCAGCGCCACATCCGAAAGCGGCCAGCACACCGCAGTCGTAATCGCCGGCAGATCCTTGCACCGCGCCAGAAACTTGTGAAACACATGAAAATCCGCAGGATGCCCAACCAGCGGATCGATCGCTACCGATTCCGCCAGCGTCGCCAGATCACTCATTGACAATTCTCCCGGCAGGCGCGCAAAGACGCTCCCGCCTGCAATCATTCTCACCCCGCAGCCATAACCCCGGTGTGTCTCCCATCACACTGCGCCGCCCAATCCCACCTCGTGGCACGAAGACGCCCACTGACCACTCCCAACGGCCAAATGTTCAAACAGAGCGGACGGCTTGCAACAGCAGCGTTCCTATTGACTGATGTCGAACTGTCGAGCGGCGCGCCACTCACCCATAGTTCCAGCCCCAGGCGAAAGCCGCTACCCAACTGAGTGCCATCAGACGCCACCCAACCGAAGTGTCATCCTGAACGTCGTGAAGGAGCTGCGGCTGCTTTACAAATGCATCCTGCCAGGGCGTGTCGCTCGTCGGCGGCCTCGCTGTTGTACCACTCTCGACTCAAACCAAACATGGAAAGCACAAAATCAGGTTTGGGGATGAATAGCCCAAAATCCACTCGGAACCAGCGAGCGCAGGCGCATCTGGTTCTAACGGGCCGCACACAAGGTATGAACTTTCCCAGAATCCCGTTTTGCGGGAATGACGAGACCATAGAATCGTGATTCGGAACCGATGCTGCTAAACTTCCGGCGTGAGACTTGTGACAATGACACGCTGGTTCGCCGTCGGCGCGGCGCTCCTAGGCGGCATGGTTATGCTGCTGATGCAGCTTGGCTCGTGGGCATGGAACGGCATGAACTTGGCGTCCTCTACATATCTCATCGTCACGTGTGTCGGATTGGCCGCAGTCGTCGCCAGCCTAGACGTCGCAGGCTCACCTCGACGAGGGCTCGCATTTTTTGCGATTGCAGGGTCTCTCGCGTTATCTGCCTTGAGTAGCTTTTTCCTGATCGACCGATTTTCTCAGAGCGGAATATCGGGAGGCGGACCGCTGTTCGTGGGAGGATTGCCACTCAACTTGAATGCGATATACGGGCTAACGGCGTCGGGGTGTGCAGCTGTTGCCGCTTTCGCATCTTGGAGTTCTAGGCGCTCTCCAGGGCAGGCAATCTAACTCCTAAGCAAGGCTCCGCGATTCATTCGCAGTCGAAGTTCCTGAAAAGTCGCTTTATCGGCAATTGGACCCTGGCTACGATACCGCCGTCCTTATTTCTTTGGATTCCGAGAGGATGACCGGCAACCCGGCAGTTACTGACTGAGCAACATGCTTACAATTCCCGTATCACGATGCAGCGAACGTATACGCCTGCAAACGTTAGATCGCTGCTTAGCCACCTTGCAATATGTGACTCGGTCGGGTGACAGCATAAGAGTACGCCGGGCGGCACGATCGACGATGGCCGGCAAAATCAGCTTCTTCTTACTGTGAAAGCCCCTCGTGCCGCCACGGGCCGCGCCCACTTAGGCCAGATTTCCTGGTAACTCGTCTTTCGCCCCATCCCTAAACCCTGCTATCCTGACCAGCGCGATCAATCAATCGTAGAAAAGCGATTTACGAGAGGCGGCCGATCATGTGGTTCTTGGGAATGGACGTAGGAACAAGCGGCACCCGCGCGGTGCTGGTCGATGAACAGGGCCAGATCGTCAGCTCCGCCTCCGAAGAACACGCCCCCTTTCGCACCCCCCATCCCGGCTGGGCTGAACAGGACCCCGAAGACTGGTGGCGTGCCGCCCTGATCGCCATTCGCGCCGCCATCGCCGCGGCTCCCCAGCCCGCGCAACCCATCACCGGCGTCGGCCTCACCGGCCAGATGCACGGAGCCGTACTCCTCAATGCACAAGGCGAAGTCCTGCGCCCCTCGCTCATCTGGTGCGACACCCGCACCCAGCCCGAATGCGACTGGCTCACCGAAACCATCGGCTACGACCGCCTCATCGAGCTCACCTGCAACCCCGCCCTGCCCAACTTCACCCTCACCA
>CAILBQ010000354.1 GCA_903832475.1 uncultured Acidobacteriota bacterium
GTGACGCGGCCGGCATGTATCCCCAGGACCACGCATGTTTCTCCAAAATCAGGGATGGCCATGAAAAACATAGTTTCTTCGCTTGGACGCACCTTTCCCGCCCTCGGCCTTTTGGCATTTGTTGGGATGTCTTCACTCCTCCATGCAGCGGGCAGTTCGTCGACGGTACGCGCGACGCCTCGCATTTCCAGTGAAATCAGTAACGCGGCGTTGTCCCAGCTACCTGGAACGGTAAAGCCGCAGGCCCAGGCCCGGTTCGACACCGGCCGCCTGCCTGCCTCGACCAAGCTGGAAGGCATGACCATCTATTTCAGCCGTACCAAGCAACAGGAGGCAGACCTGCAGAGGCTGATCGCCGCGCAACAGGATCCTACTTCGAGCCAGTATCACAAGTGGCTGACGCCGGAGCAGTTTGCCGCGCGCTATGGGGTGGCCGACGCGGATATTGCCAAGGTGCAGAGTTGGCTTGAGCAGCAGGGTTTTTCCGTCGACTCCGTAGCGCGCAGCAAGAGCTTTCTGCGGTTTACCGGGACCGCCGGACAAGCGGAGAATGCATTCGCCACGGAGATTCACACATACGCGATTCCAACTGCAACGGGGGCGGAAAAGCACTTCGCACCGGCCAAGCCGTTGAGCATTCCCTCTGCCATGGCGGGCATTGTGGCGAACATTCATGACTTGGATGATTTCAAACCGAAGCCGCATTTCGTGAAGAATCGGCTGGCCCGCGCAAAGCCTAATTACACCTATTCCGATAACAGCGCAGTGTACTTTGCTCCGGGAGATATCGCGGTCGTCTATGACATCAATCCTGCTTACAGCGCGGGAAACACCGGCACTGGGCAGTCGATTACTGTGGTGGGCCAGTCGGCGGTCGTGAACGGTGACATTGAAGCTTTTGAGGCCGCTGCCGGGCTTCCAACCAAAGATCCATCGATCATTCTTGTGCCGAACAGCGGAACCTCGGCCACGGTAGGCGGCGACGAGACTGAATCGGACCTTGACCTGGAGTGGTCGGGCGCGATTGCCAAGGGCGCGACCATCAATTTCGTTTACACGGGCAACGCCTCGAACAACGGCGTATTCGATTCGATCACCTACGCGATCGACCAGAAGCTGGGAAACATTATCAGCAACAGCTACGGATCGTGCGAAGCGGAACTGGGCGGATTCTCGCTCGAGTCCAGCTTTGAGCAGGCTGCGGCGCAGGGTCAGACCGTGATTTCGGCCTCGGGTGACAACGGCGCCGTCGATTGCTTTACCGGCCAGACGGGCGGCGACAATCCCACGCAGACTGTGCAACAGACGAATTCGGTGGACTATCCGGCTAGCAGCCCGTATGTGACGGGCGTGGGGGGTACGGAAATCTCGCAATCCAGCTCAAGTTACGAAACTCCGGGCGACGGATACTGGGAATCTGCCAACGGCAGTTCGGACATCCTGACTTCGGCCATCAAGTACATCCCGGAGCAGGCGTGGAATGAGGATTCAGCCAATTGCGGCATACCGGATTGCCTGGCGGCCAGCGGCGGAGGCGCGAGTACGCTGTTCAGCAAGCCCACGTGGCAGGCCGGCGTGCCGGGTATTCCCAGCGACGGCAAGCGCGATGTGCCGGATATCGCTTTGAATGCGGCCATCTATAACCCCGGATACCTCTTCTGCTCGAGCGACCCATCCGCGTGGGATACATCCGGTTTTACCCCGCAGCAATCGAGCTGCACCAATGGATTCTTCGACACCTCCAGCGGCGACCCGACCGTAGCCGGCGGCACCAGCTTTGCCGCGCCGATCTTTGCCGGCATGGTGGCCATCATCAACCAGCAGCAGAACTACGCATCCGGCTCAGGTCTGATCAATCCCACCCTGTATACGCTGGCTTCGAACGCAACGACGTATGCATCGGCCTTCCACGACATCACGACCGGCAACAACAGCTGCCCGTCGGGCACGGACGAATGCAGCACCGGGGTGACGGGCTTCTCCGCCGGCACTGGCTATGACCAGGTGACCGGCCTGGGTTCGCTCGATCTTGGCAACCTGGTGGGAGCTTGGCCGGCGTCTACGTCTACCTTGACTGCCACGACGACCACGATTGCCGCGTCGACAACGGCGCCTGTGGTCGGCGCCAACGTTACGTTCGCGATTGCGGTCGCTTCGGCTTCGGGGAGTACGGTTCCGAGCGGGACGGTTTCAATCACCGTGGACGGCACGGCAATCACTCCGGCGCTGACGCTGGCGAACGGCTCGGCCAGCTATACAACGTCGTTCTCCGCAGCGGGCGGCCACACCATCACCGCCGCGTACTCTGGCGATGCAACACATGCTGCCTCGACGGGATCGGTGACGGTCACGGCCACGGCGGTCAGCTCCAACAAAGGCACGTTCACGCTGTCGGCAACCAATATCACCGTGGCTGACGGCAGCGTGGGCACCTCGACGATTACGATCACGCCGGCGGGCGGGTACACCGGAACCATTCAATTCAGCCTGACGGGAAGCACGTCCACGCTGAATGCTTTAACCAACACCTGCCCCACGCTGGCCAATGCAGCCGTGACGGGAACCTCGCCGGTCACGCAGACGTTGTCCATCGACACCAATGCCGCCAACTGCGTCGCTACCGGGAGCACCCGCAAGACCAGGCACCCGACTATCTGGGCGTCTGGTTTTGGGTCCGGTCTGAGCGGCAGCAACGGGCCACTGGCGGCTGGCATCGCATTCGGCGTATTGCTGCTGGCTGGCTTCGTGGGACGGTCTTCACGCAAGCTGCAATGGACGCTGGGCCTCTTCCTGCTGGCGACAGTAGGGATGGTCTTTACCGGTTGCGGCGGGAATAACAACAATACCGTCTCGAACCCAGCGAAGGGCACATACACGCTGACGTTGACGGGGACGGATACGTCGTCGGCGATTATGGCGTCAACCAACTTCACGCTGACGATTCAATAAGTCGTCGTAAAAGAGGAAGGGCAGGCGCTGATAAGGCGCCTGCCCTCCTTGCGTTTGCTGCAGTCAGGGGATAGCTCGACGAATATCAGCCGGCTTGCGCGGCTGCTTTGGCTGCGCTGTTGGCGTCGACGCTGGACTTGTGACGGACATCGGCGCCCTTCACCCAGAAGATGATGTCTTCTGCGATGTTCGTGGCGTGATCGGCGACGCGCTCCAGGCTACGGCAGATCATCAACGCACTCAGCGCTTGCGGAGCGAGATGGCTTTCCGTCGCCATGACGCTGGTTAAGGTGACGTGCGCGGCGCGATTCATGTGGTCGACAGCATCATCCATGCTGAGGACGGATTGAGCCATCTCCGGGTCGGCTTCAATGAAAGCCTGCAGGGAGCGGCGCACCATGTTCGAAGCCAGCGCGGCCATGCGCGGAATGTCGACAGGAAGCTCGGCGACGGCCATCGTCTCCATCATTCGCACGCGGTCGCTGATACTCTTGGCAGCATCCCCGACGCGCTCGAGGTCGGCATTGATCTTGATTACGGCGAGGATGAAGCGGAGGTCGATGGCCATGGGCTGCTCCATGGCGAGAAGATCGAGCGCCGACTGGTCGATTTCACGCTCCAGGCGATTGATGGCGATCTCGCTGCGGCTCACCAGGTCACAGATGGAGAGGTCGCGCACGCGATAGGCTTCAATGGCGCGCTGGATGGCCTGTTCCGCGAGGCCGGCCATGACCAGCAGCTTTTCTTTCAAATCATCGAGACTGCGTTGGAAACGAATGCGTGTCATCTTGACCAATCCTCCTTTTCTGAATTAACAAGTCAGAAGCAGCGAGCCAATCATTTTACCAAAGGTTTTAGCCAGGTTTTTGTTAGTCAGCATTTTATGCCA
>CAILBQ010000355.1 GCA_903832475.1 uncultured Acidobacteriota bacterium
GATGGCGGCTGGCATAGATGAATAAAGGCACGAAGACACGTAGGACTGGGCGCTGAAGGGTGCTGGGAAAAAGAAAGAGCCCGGGTTCCTATGAGGATAAGCGATTGTGAGCGGATTGTGTGAAGAACAGGCGGCAGGGGGCAGACAACAGGGAACAGAGAACAGGGAACAGAGAACAGGGGTCAGGGTTGGGGCGGGGAACAGGCGTATGGACTTGGGTGAGGGATGTAGGCTGGTGGGGACAGGGCAGTGATTTGGAGGTTCGATGGGGTTGCGCAGAGTTTTTGGTGTGGATTTTGGGGCAAGTTTCACGATTGTTGTTTTGCTGGCGTTCAGTCTGGGAACAGGCGCGTTGCTGTTTACGGCGATGGACCGGCTGCTGCTGCATCCGCTGCGGGTGACTGCGCCTGAAACACTGGTGCGTCTGGCGGAGAGCCGGCCGCCGCTGGCGTCGTGGGAGTATTTTCCGCCGCGTATGCTTGCCGCGGTGCGGGGGATGCGGAGCCTTTCGGGGGTGGGGGCGGAGGACAGTACGGAAGCCTTTGCGCGGGTGAATACTTCCGTGAGCCCGGTGGTCGCGGGGATGGTTTCGGAAGACTACTTTGCTTTGCTTGGAGTGGGCGCGGAGGTTGGGAGGGCGCTGGGAACGCAGGATGGTAAGGCGGATAGCGAGGCGGTGGTGCTGAGTCATGCGTTTGCCGCGCGTGAGTTTGGCGGGGCTGCGGAAGCGCTGGGAAAGAGGGTCACTGTCGGCAAAGAGGCATTCACTGTGGTGGGGGTGATGCCGGCGTGGTTCGTGGGCCTGAACCTGGATGCGGCGCGGGACCTTTGGCTGCCGATGGGGGTTGAGGCGCGGGTGCTGGGGATTCCCGAGGCGGCGTTATTTGAGAGGAACTATGCAGTGGTGGGGAGGCTGCGGGAGGGTGTGAGCCGGTCGCAGGCGCAGGCGGAGTTTGGCGGAGTGGTGGAGGGGTTGAAAAAAAGCGATCCTGACGCCGATCCGGCGAGCAAGGGAGAATTGTTGCCGTTGGCCCAGGGTGCATTTGCTCTGCATGACGCATTGGGGCACGCGGTGACGCTGCTGCTGGGAGGCCTCGCCGTGTTACTGCTGATGGCGTGCGCGAACGTGGCGGGGTTGATGCTGCTGAAGGCGGAGCGGAAAAGGCGGGAGAGCGCGGTGCGGCTGGCGCTGGGGGCGAGCCGCGGTCACCTGCTGCGGAGGACGCTGGTCGGGTCGCTGGGGCTGGGTGCGGCGGGGGTGGCTGGGGCGGCGTGCGTGGCGGCGGTGGGCGCTCCGCTGCTGAGGAGGATGCTGCCGCCGGAGCTGGCGCATCTGCCTGTGTCGCTGGCGCCGGATATGCGGATCGGCTTGCTGGCGGCGGGGGTGGGGCTGGGGTTGACGCTGCTGTTTGGGCTGGCGCCGGCGTGGATGGCGTCGCGGGTGGCTCCGCAGGAGGTGCTGCGGGGCGGGACGGCAACGCGACGGGCGGGGTGGGGGAGCCGGCTGCTGCTGGTGTTTCAGACGGCGGCAACGCTGGTGCTGCTGGTGGGGACGGGACTGCTGCTGCGGACCTATGAGGTACTGCGGCATACTTCGCCGGGGTTTGATGTGGGGCATCTGATTGCGTTCACGGTTGATCCGGAGCGTGAGGATGGGTTGGCGGATGAAGTTGGGGCGGGAAGCGAGGCAGGCAAGAAGGCTGGAATGGATTTGCCGGCGGATTTGCAGAGGCGGGTGGAGGCGCTGCCGGGAGTGCAGGGGGCGACGGTGGTCGATGCGGCGCTGATGCAGCGGATCGGGATGAAGACGTCGGCGGCCCTGCCGGGGCAGAAGATCGCACGGGCTGCGTTTTTGAACGCGACGATGGATGGGGTTTCGAGCAGTTTCTTCAAGACCTTTGGGATGCCGGTGGTGAACGGGCGGGGCTTGACGGCCGGCGATGCTGCCGGCGTTGCAGAGAAAGATGTTTTGCCGACGGTCATCAATGAGGCGTTTTCGCGAATGCTGTTTGCGGGGCAGAACCCGGTGGGGCGCAGTTTTGGAATTGGCGGGCCGGGGCAGGTGGCGAAGGCGACGAACGTGGTGGTGGGCGTGGTGGCGGATTCAAAGTTCCGTTCGCTGCGGGAGGGGCTGCTGCCGATTTTTTATACGCCGCTGCCGGGGTATCCGGGCCAGCCGTTTCACTTGTACGTGCGGGCTGGGGGTGCTCCAGAGGCGGTGATTGCCGGGATGCGGAAGACGCTGCGGGAGCTGGATCCGCAACTGCCGTTTTCGGAGGTGTACACCATGCAGGAGCGGGTGAATGAGTCGCTGTGGCAGGAGCGGCTGCTGGCCATGCTGGCGGTTGTTTTTGCCGGGATCTCGATCCTGATGGCGGGGACGGGGCTCTATGGATTGCTGGCCTATGACGCGAGCCAGCGGACGCGCGAGTTTGGCATTCGCAGCGCGGTGGGGGCGCAGAAGCGGGACATTGCGCTGCTGCTGGGGAAGGCGATGGCGGGGATCCTGATTCCGGGGGTGGTGCTGGGGCTGGCGGGTGCTTGGATGCTGGGGCGGGGCATTGCTTCGGCGCTGTATGGGGTGAGGCCGCTGGATGCGGTTTCGCTGGCGGGTGCGACGGTGGGGGTGGTCGCAATTTGTGTGGTGGCGGGGTGGGCGCCAGTGAGGCGGGCGATGCGGCTGGATCCCGCGGTGGTGATGCGGGAGGGGTGAAATTGAGGGGCGAGGGGCTTGGGGCGAGGGGCTCAGGATTTGCTGCGGGTGGGTTTCTTTTCCTGGGTGGCGTGGTACTGCTCGAGGAGCTTGCGGCCTTTGACGGCGAGGCGTTTGGCGGAGGCTTCGGTTTTGGGGAGGGGTTCGCCCCAGGCCTGGGCGCTCAGGGCGAGGCGGGTGGGCTGGCCGTCTTTGACCATGGGGCCGCGAGGGTGGGTGAAGTGGCGGGTGAGGAAAGAGCCTTTGCGCTTCATCTTTTCGGGGGTATCGGCGGGTCCGCGGACGCCGGGCTTGAGGTTGGATCCTTCGGTCTTGTTGAACCAGGCGCGGCCGGCGGCGGTCAGGCCTCCGTTGGGATCCTTGCCGGCGGAGGGCATGGATTTCGGAGTTTTCGCAGCGCTCTTTTTGGCGGCTTTGACGGCCGCTTTTGCCGGTTTGGTTTCTGTCGAACGGGATGCGGATTTCTTTGCTGCTTTTTTGGCAGACTTCTTGGCTGCAGGCTGGGAGGCTGGGGAATTCGGGGCCATGGACGTCACCTCTCCTGCATAGAAGCGGATTTGCAGGGTGAGGTTTGATGGAGGATTTGCCGGGTTTGATTCTGCTTCAACGGGAGGGCTGCCCAAGGATCCAGCCTTCGATATCGCGGATGGTGGGGTCGGTGGGTTCATGGTGCAATTCGGGGTTCAGGATGAGATGAAGCATGCCGAAAAGGCCGAGGACGGCGTCGAAAGCGTCGTCGCCTTGAGGGAATCCTTCGTGGATGGTTTGCTCAAGCTCGGTGTCGCAACGGACTCCTGATTGGGCTGCCCAATAAAGAAGCGGCGAGGCTTGTTGTTTGCGGCTTTCCAACTTGCCTTTGCCGGTGAAACGGGTTTGCAGAATCCATGGGTGGTATTGCGTCGGGTAGGTCTCGGCGATGACCAGGTTTCCAGGCTCGAGAAGGTCGGCTAGGTACCCGTCGAACGGCCATAGTTTGACATCCGCATTGCCGAGGGCGGGAAGGATGGTTTCTGCCCAACCGTGCAGAGCGGCGCGTCCGGGAGCTTGTGCGCCGAGGGTCCAGAAGAGTGCGCCGGCTGCGGGAATATTTTCTTGAGAGCGTTCGCAAATGCGCAGCAGGTCTTCGAAAGATGTAAGGTTCAGGCCGGCGACAAGGTGCGCGCGTTTCCGAGAGCCTTTGGGTGTGAAGTTGAAGGGATAGAACGGGCGTTCGAGGGAAATCTCTGAAGATTCGCGGCAGACTTCGAAAAAGGGACTTCGGCAGGCTTGCGCGAGGGTGCGCAGGAAGGCCGGAAACGACGCAATTTGCACGCGCTCTGCATAGGCAAGGGGCAGGCCGATGGGGAAATCGAAGCCGACGAGGATGGGGCCTGGTGTCTTTTCACGGAGCGCGGAGAGGAGGGCTCCGGGATCACCTGTTGGTTTTGGCACGCCGGCGACGTAGGTTCCCGCATGGTAGCCGGCACAGGCCATCCAGCGCTTTTTGGGACTACTGCCCCAGTCGCAGTGTATGAGCAGTGCGGGCGGCCGGAAGGCGGGTGATTCCAAAGGAGGCATGGCTTTGAGGTTATGGGACGAGCGGTGAGTTTGCGATCCCACCCTTCGCAAGAGCGTGAAGGGTTAGGCACCCAGTGTTTTGAGGGGATTACGCGGTCCCATCCATCCCGCAAGGGCGCGGGATGGATGGGGCACATCGGATGCGGGGCATGCTGAGTATTGAATGAATCAGCCGACTAAGATTGGGGTCGGCTGCGGAGGGTGGCGGTCATGGTGTGGGTCTGGCCCGGGTCAAGTTGGATGGCGAAGGCGTGGACGTTGCTGGCTTCGATGCAGGCAAAGTAATCCCATTCTTCGTCGGCCAGGTCGGCGAGGGCGATGGCGCCTTCGGAGCCGGGGTTCCAGACGACGGTGGTGGCGGACTGCTGCTTGTCGACGGTGACGGTGCGGGCCAGGGTGGGGTCGTGGAGGACGACGCTGCCGGGGGCATCGAGGTAAATGTTGTCGGTAGGGGTGGGGAAGGTGATGTCGCCCTGCTGAATCTTTTCGCGGAGCTTGTCGCGGTTGTCGAGGTAGTGCAGGCCGTCGAGTCCGGTTATAAAGACCTGGGCTACGTCGCCGACGTGATGGTACGTGTGCAGCGCCTCGGTAAAGGTGAACGGGGATTGGCCGGTGTTGGTCGCGGTCAGGGCGATCGAAAGTTCTGAGCCGATGGTGATGCGGTATTCGGCGCGGAAGGGGTGGGGCCAGGAGTGGAGTGTTGTTTCGCTGCTGGTGAGGGACAGGGTGACGATGACGTTGTTTTGCTGCTGCGTGATGGCCTCCAAGGTCCATTCGGTGGTGCGGGCGAAACCGTGCTGGGGTGCGGGAGGGTCGCCGGCTTTTTGTCCCGACTTTGGGCCGAACCAGGGGAAGCAGATGGGGATGCCTCCGCGGATGGCTTTGCCGGGAGCGAAGTGGGAGCGGCGGCTGAGGAAGAGAACATCTTCCTGGGCTTTCCCGTCCGGGCCGACGGGGCGCCAGGAAGTCAGGTGGGCGCCGTGGAGGTAGATTTCGGCGGAGGCCTGGGGGGTGGTGATGTGGATCTTAGGGAGGCCGTTGGCGCCCTCGACGACGGAGGCAATGCCGGGCAGGGCGTGGCGTAGATTGAGGGCGGAGATGAAGGGGGTCGGCATGGCGTTTTCAGGATAGCGCGCCTGCGTCGCCCGGCTTGATAAGGCATCGAACTTCTTCTACCTCTCCATCTCTCATTCCTGCATCCAAGGGCAATAGCAGCACGACAGAATTTCGAAACAGAGAGTGAACATGACCGACACGGGAAATACTTCACAAGCCATCGCATCCACCCTTGCCTTCGGACTGATTGGGGCGGGCCTTGTCTATTTTGGCCGCCGCAGCCAGCCGGGGATCCTTGCCTCGCTGGCCACGACGGCCGGCTACGGGATGGTCACCAAGGCGATCAGCACAGCTGTCTTTGCTACCCTCGATCCGGGGCGATCCTGAGGGTAGGGAAGGGCTCTTGCTTGAAATTCGAAGCGAGAGGTGACGAGCGTGTTCGCCTCTCGCTTCTGAAACCTTGAGTTTCCTGACGGGATTTCCAATTTCCGCGAACGGATTTGCTTTCACAACGTACATTCGTGTCACAGGCTTCGCGAAACTACAGCGGATTCGAGGCGGTGATCGAATGACCAGTCAGATCCGGCCGCACGCGGCCGTCATCCAGCGCACGGTAAGCAATTCACCGCTCTTGTTCGCCCGCGTCGCCGGCGCCCTCTACCTGGTCAACATTGCCTGCGGGCTGTTTGGCGAAGCGGTGGCGCGCGGCCATCTCGTGGTCCCCGGCAATGCGGCCGCGACGGCTCACAATATTGCCGGTTCTGAGCTGCTCTTTCGCGCGGGCATCGCCGGCGATCTGTTGATGCACATCACCGACCTGCCTGGGACTCTCATTTTTTACTTCCTCCTCAAGCCGGTCAATCGCGACTTGTCGCTGTTGTCGGCAATGTTCGGCTTTCTGCAGACGGCCATTCTGTGCGCCAACAAGCTGGCCCTGGTGCTGGTGCTGGTGCTGCTGGGGAACGGCCTTGGCACGGGCTACGGAGGCGGGGCCGACCTGAGCGGCTTTTCTCCGGCGCAGCTGCAGTCGTTGGCCTCGCTGGCGTTGACCATGCATGAAAACGGCTTCGCCGTCGGCCTGATTTTCTTTGCCGTCAGCGCCGTTTCCGGAGGGTATCTGATGTGGCGCTCGGGATACTTTCCGCGCGCCCTGGGGGTGCTGCAGATAGCGGCCGGCGTTTGCTACCTGATCAACAGCTCGGCACTGCTGCTTAACCCGGCCTTTGCCGCGAAGCTTTTTCCCGGCATCCTTGTCCCGGCCTTTATCGGCGAATTCGGCACCTGCCTCTACCTGCTCATCCGCGGGCTGAACTTGCAGAAGTGGAACGAACTCGCCGAAATGCAGAAGAGACGTCGACCGGTGTTTGCCGAAGAGTAGGCCAGCGGTGGGCGGAATTGACAAGAATCGGCTAGTACTCCTGCGGTACGGGCGGATAGGGCGCAAATCCGGGCACACCTTTGGGGTTGGGTCCATACAGATTCGGCCCCGGCTGACTGTCCAGGCACATGAAGACAAACAGGATGATTCCGCCGACGAATGGCACAAAACAGATGAAGTACCACCAGCCGCTTTTGCCCAGGTCATGGAGCCGGCGCACAACGACCGCCAGCGAAGGGATGATCATGGCCAGAATGAACAGGTAGACGGGGGCGAGGAAGATGAACCCGGCCGAGCTGCCGGTGGAGTGGCTCACGGCTGACCCTAGCAGGACGCCTGCCGCGGCCAGACCGAATTCGATCAGCAGGGTAAACAGCGTGAACATCCAATATTCCTTGCGGCGCGCACGGCCGCTGAAATCCGCGTACTTCTTGACTGCCTCTAAAAACCAATCCATACACATACTCCTGCTGCGGTATCAGGTAGATTCTGCGACCAATTCTGGGGATAGACTGGGGAAGCCAGAATCGTAGCACATGGTGCGCAGCTTTCTCGCCATGGAAAAAATCCAGCCTTCCGGAACTAACCGCGCATCGTGGTGTCTATGACAGAACCTGTTCTTCGGCGGGGTTTTGCTCTGGAAACCGCGGGGAAACGGGCAGAGACCGACTCGCGCTGGAAGCGGAGGGTGCGACGGCCGTCTGAGAGGCATCGATGCTCCTGATTCGCTTACACTCGCAGGTTTCTGCTCCTCGCTTTGCGCTCTTTGCCACGATATTACTTGCCGGGGGGATGGCCTCGGCGCAGCAGCCCTGGCCGCAAAGCCCGCAAAATCAATACCCTGGCGGATATGGGCCAGCAAATTCGCCGCAATCGAGCCAATCCCCTGCTTACCCGCAGGAGCCTCCGCAGCCTGGATACCAGGCTGGTGCGCAGGCGCCTGACGGCTATGCCGACCCCGCCCTGGACGCCATGCCGGATGACCAGCAGCCCGCTGCCGCGCCGTACGCGAGCCAGACCCTCGCGCAGGCTCTCGGCACCCAGCAGCTGGAACAGCTCGTCGCGCCCATCGCGCTCTATCCCGACCTGCTGATTGCGCAAATGCTCACTGCCGCGACCTACCCGGCGCAGGTGATCGATGCCGACCACTGGCTGCAGTCGCAGGGCAATGCTCCGCCGGAGCAGATCGTGGCGGGGGCCGATGTGCAGTCGTGGGATCCCAGCGTCAAGGCGCTGACGGCGTTCCCGCAGGTGCTGGCGCAGATGGATCAGAATCTGCGCTGGACAACTGAACTGGGCAACGCCTACTACAACCAGCCGCAGGACGTGCTGAACGTGGTGCAGGAGATGCGGCAGCGCGCCGAGGCTGCGGGCAACCTGCAAAATTCTGCGCAGGAATCGGTCACGGACGACCGGGGGTACATCCAGGTCGCGCCGACCAATCCGCAGGTCATGTATCTGCCTACGTACGATCCGTGGGCGGTGTACGGTGCGCCGGTGCGGCCCTATCCGGGATTTTCCTTGATCGGCGCGCTGGGCAGCTTCTTCGGGTCGTCGCCGGTCCAATTCGGGCTGCAGTTTGCGCTTTCCGCGTTTTCTCATTCGCCATGGGGATGTCTACAGTGGGGCTTGAACTGGCTTTCGCAGGCCGTTCTGTTTCACCAGACGCCGTTTTATTCGCATAGCCGCACCGTGGCCGACTGGGGATTGCCGCATGGCGGTCCGCGCGCGGCCGGTTGGAGAGGCGGCGGCGAGCGGTTCCCGAATAACGGTTATCGTACCGACAATCGCGGGTACCGCACGGGCGGTGGCTACGGATTTAACGGTGGACGGGAGAATGGCTACCGTGGCGCGTTGCCCCAACCCAGCCGGCCGGGCCAGGGCTTTGGCGGGCGTGGGTACGAGGGTTTCGATCACGGCGGGTATCGTTCTCCGCAGAATTTCTACCGCAGACCGGCCAACTCGGGGCTGGCGTATGCTCGTCCCGGGGCGCCCGGGTACAACCGGCAGCCCATGCCGATGACGCGGCCTCAGGAGTCTTACCGGCCTGGAATGGGTTCCGGTTTCGTTGGGAATAACAGCAGCCGCGGGGCAGGGAATCCAGCTTTTGGCAACCGGGGATTCGGTGGTTATGGCGGGTATGGAGGTGGGTATGCGGGAGGTCGCGCTGCACCCTCTCCGCAGATGGCGTATCGCGCTCCGGGTAACGATTTTGGACGCGGCCAGTCTGCGGAGCGGGGTTTTGCGGGAGGCCGTGCCGGAGGCCAGGCCAGGCCGGAACGATCGGGAAGCGGGTTCCATCCTTTCGGAGGCGGCGGCCATGAGGAAAGGTCTTTCAAAGCGCCCAAGGAGTCGCGCGGCGGCGGCCATTTTGGCGGCGGCGGTCACTCCGGCGGAGGCCATTCGAGCGGCGGCGGGAAGCATCATCGCTAGCACGGAGACTTATTCATTCAAGATGGCGGAAAAGAGATTCGCCGAGTTATAGGTTCTGGAGAATGACTCGTCCGTCGAGTTATCCGTTTAGAAACGAAAGAATGTTTCCAGGTTGACGGTTCGATTGGCTGAGCCCGAGCCGAAGACCGTGGCCAGCGACGTGGATGTGCCGAACAGCGGAGATCCAAGCACACCAACCGGTGGCGCCAGGTTCACGTGATTGAACAC
>CAILBQ010000356.1 GCA_903832475.1 uncultured Acidobacteriota bacterium
CATTGTTTTTCGGCGCTCTCCAGGCACATCCATGATCAGACCCTACGAATTGAGGTGAAGGCCGATTCTTGGACGATCTCCCCGCCCCGACTTACCCTGGTCTTCCTCACGGTATCTGCATTTCGGTGCTCAACCTCAAAATCCACGTGGTTGACCTCGTCTGCTCTGCCGCCGAAGCACTCTTGGAACGCCCGGAGAATCTGAACATCTGCGAGCTTTTGGGAGATGGGTCTGGGGTTATTGCGCGGTGAAGGCACAGTGGCTGGGAAAACGTAAATGCAAGGCGGAGGAAGTCTGTAATGTGAAACCACCGTGATGCGGGTTGGGTCGCCATCAAGCTTGGGACAGGGGCGTCCAATTGTGCCGCAAACCCAGTCCCAAATTACCACCCCATCAACCTGTTGGCCACGTTCGATGATGTCAGCGCTCAACCGAGTGTGGACGCCAGACCAAACGTTGCGCCTTGGATCCGCACCTGGATTGCTGCACAGGCTCCAGATGATGAACTCCTCGGCGTGAGGCGGACGTTCGTAAATGGTCGTGTTGTTTCCGTCAAGACACCCTTTAAGTTCGATCACTGCCGCACGGCCACTGGACATTTGGACCAAGTAGTCATGTCTATTGGCGTCGCCGGCAGAAACCCAGTCAGTAATGAAGCCACGGTCCTGCATATAGTTGAGTATGTCGGCCGCAAACTCACGTTTCTCGCTCATGGTTGCAGAAAACTGGCCTCTAATTCGCTCTATCGCGCCCCTGAATAGTCCGCTATTGTAAAACTCGTCTTCGCCAAGTCCGTGGGCTCCCAGTTTGTGTGCTTCAGTCTTAAGGACCTCCGCGTACTCTCTGATTCGCAGCTGAAGAGCTGCGTTTTGTTGGCAGGGTATTATGCTCATGCGGCTGTTGAGCGCCTCATTTTGTTCGCCTCGAGTGTCGGTTCGAGTATATGCGCGGCAATGTAGCGAACGACCGGAACGACCACCCCGTCTCCGGTGAGGTGATAGGCTTCGTTGTAATTCTCGGGCAGGATGTATGAATCGGGAAGGCCCATGAGGCGGGCCGTCTCACGTGTGGATATCAGCCTCGCTTGGACTGAATCGCCGTTCACAACGAGGATGGTTTGGCGGCTTGAGCCGCCCCCTGGAGTACGCAAGCACCCAGAAAGATCATCAAATCGGATTTCAGCGCGTTGAACCTTCGTTCCGGTGCTATCGATCCTTGTACGCCGATAAAGGCCGCCAATGACGAGACGATTCATTCGCCCAGCTTTAGTCAACTTAGCGCGATTGAGATCGCTCATTTTTGCAAGGAGGTGACGCATCTGCTCAGGCGAATACATCGCCACCCCTTTGGGGTTCTTTTCGACGAGGTCTGACAGGCCTATCTGACGCTTCGGTGGAGTTGGCAAGTTCCACCAGACCCATTTGTCCTTTATCTTCTGCGACAGTGATAAGTATGGTTCGACAATACGAGAGTGCCAGGGGATAAGAGGGTTCTCCGAAATGCAATTATCTGTAGGTTGCAGATCTTCCCGCACACAGACGACAAAGAGTCTGGGGCGGGACTGCGGAACGAATAAGGCGGCATCTATCACCAACGAACCGAAAACGTATCCCGCTTGTTGGATGGCGCTGCAGATGGCTGCAAAATCCTTCCCATCGTGAGACGTTAACGTCCCACAGACGTTTTCAAGAACGATCATCCGCGGAGCACGATCCTCCACGACTAACGCTTTCATCAATTTCCAAAATGGCCAGAAGGTCCCCGAACGGTCTCCCTTGAGGCCTGCCCCACCTCCTGCCAGAGACAGGTCCTGACAGGGAAACGAGGCCCACGCGAGGTCTGCGTTTCCTGGCAAATCGGAAGTCTTCAGGTTTGCTACGTCTAGAGTCTTGAGCTCATTGTCGCCCCAGTTTCTTCGGTAGGTCTCGCCCTTCTTATAATCGAAGTCATTAGCAAAGAGGCATTTCCAGCCATTGCCTAACCCGGCCCGAGCCATTCCACCGCCAGCGAAGAATTCATAAAAAGTGTGTTCCATTCGAATTCCATCCATGCATGGCTCGCCTGTAAATGATTGACATTCAGGCTGATTAGCGGGCGGCCCTTGGCCATTATCGCTCGATCTTCGGTGAAAAAGTGGGTACGTAATCAACGGCGAACCTCGGTGGTACTTGAAAAAACATTCTAGGCCGCTACCTGCCTACATAGGGAATAAAAAGCGAAAATGTCCGCTCGCCTCAGGAACCATGGTCATCGTCCGCCCAAATGGGGAAACTAACTTCAGGGCGTGAGGAATGCATTGGTTGGGCTGAGCTCAGCATTATGCGTGCTAGAGACTTTCGAAGGCCGATCAAAGTTCCACCATACCCGGCTCGCGCGCGGAACTCCAGCCTTCCGCTCAAAGTTCCAATCGTCAGGAGCACTCCCGTCTGAAGGGGAGGGGCCTCCGACTGGTTGGTACCCGCAAACGCTCAAGTGTTCGGAAGAGGGATTCACTTGGTTACAGTCGTGCGATTATCGATTTTTGGCCCGTCGTCACGAAAGATGGCCTCTAAACCCGCCAAATCTATTTGAGGACGGGCTAATCGTTCATTTTTTATCCTTCAGCAAAGCCCGCTGCGTGATTCGGGCCGTAGTCTGTACCATGGCTTCCCAGCGGCTCTGATCAGCGGCAAGCTGCTTCTTTCCCGCCGGTTTGATGCGATAAGATTTCGCCCCTGACGGCTTTTCGTCTCCCTCCATGCAGATTTCACCCAGCCCTGGCGCTCCAGCCGCGTCCTAGAGCGTAGAGCGTCTAAAGCCTACTCACGAACACCTTTCCATTTTTGACTTAGGATGAATTTCGTTCGACTGCTGGCACCCATAGCCGGAAGGTTGAGCCTTTGCCCAGCGTGCTGTGAACGTCGATGCCTCCGCCATGTGCGGTCAGGATGGCCTTCACGATCGCCAGGCCCATCCCCGAGCCTTTGGCCGTGGGGCCTTGCTGGCGGCCGCGATAAAACTTGTCAAAGATATACGGCAAGTCATGCGGATCGATGCCCGCGCCCTTGTCTTCTACCTGGAACTCGATGCGGCTGCCCAGCCTGCGACACAGCACCGTGATGCGCGTGCCAGCGGGACTGTAGCGCGCGGCATTTTCCAGCAGATGATGCAGCACGCGGCTCAGCAGGCGAGGGTCGAAGCTGGCCACCTGCTCCGCATCATCTTCGAGCACTGCCAGCGGATGCCGCGCCATCGTCGGCTGCAGCTCTTCCACCAGCTCGTGCAGAAATCGGCTGACCTGCACCGCCTCCACGCGCACGCGAAAGCTGCCCGCCTCAATTGCCGCCATCTCCATCGCTTCGCCGATCAGGTCGTCAAGGCGCGAGCTTTCTTCATCGAGGATGGTAACTAGCTCGGTTCGCGTAGCTTCATCCACGCCGCGCCCATCCACCAGCGTCGTGGCCGCGGCGCGGATGGCGGTCAGCGGCGTGCGCAGCTCATGCGTCAGCGAATCAATCAGCGCGGTGCGCAGCCGATCCGCCGAACGCGCCGCCTCCAATCGCGTCGAGAGCCCGATGGCATGCGCGCGGGTGATGGCAATCGCCACCTGCGCCGCGATCAGCGTGGCCACTTCAATCGAAAGCGTCGCCGGCTTCCAGGCCAGCATCCCCACGCTGTGCATCCCAAACACCAGCCGCATCGGCGCATATCCCTGCGGCAGCCGCGGACTCACTTCCATCTCGGTCGCTTCCCGCAGCGCATGGTGAATCTCGCTGGCATGAACCGTGTCCTCGGCCTCGCTCGAACTGTCGCCGGGAACGGAAGAATAAAGGTGATCCCCGTCACTGACATAAAGCAGCACCGCTTCCAGTGCAAAAATGCGCTCGATCTGCCGCGGTATATCGCGGACCAGGCCCTTGGCATCGTCGTGCAGCATCATCTCCTGGCTCAGCGTGTACAGCCGTTCCACCTGCTCGCGCCGCTGCTCGGCGTTGTATGCCTGCCTGCGCGCACGCTCCGCCAGCCGATTGACCAGGACACAGGAGCCAACAAAAGCCAGCACAGAAATCCAGTCGGAAGGGTTAGAAATGGCCAGTGAGCGATAAGGCGGAAAAAAGAAATAGTCAAAAAGCAGCGCCGAGCACACAGCGAGGTACAACGAGAGCGCCTGCCCGGCCACAGTCGAATAAAAAACCACCACCACCATGTAGACAATGGCGGCAGTGCTGGCATTGGCGTGCGTGGCCCACAGCACGCTGGTTGAAGCGAGAGTGATGAGAGTCGCGGAAGCCCAGTGCAGGCTTTGGCTGATCCATCGTCTGGGCGGCGCGATTCTCATGAAACCCGATGATAACGCCTTTGAACTCACCCGGTTCACCGCGGGCGATACTGTATCTTGAAGGGTAGTTTTCCGCACCACGGGACAGGAAATGACAGAGAACACACAGCAAGGGCGGATCCTGGTGATCGACGACGAGGCGCAGATTACGCGCGTGCTGCGCGCGGCGTTGACCGCGCAGGGCTACCAGGTGCGCACGGCGAACGATCCCGAAGAAGGACTGCAACTTTATCGCGAGTGGACGCCTGACCTGGTAATCACGGACCTGATGATGCCGACCATGACGGGAGTCGATGTTTGCCGGGCCATCCGTCTCATCGCGGCAACGCCGGTGATTGTGCTGTCGGTGCGCGATCATGAGCGATCGAAGATCGAGGCTCTCGATGCCGGCGCGGACGATTACGTGACCAAACCGTTCAACATCCAGGAGCTGCTGGCGCGGGTGCGGGCGCATCTGCGACGGGCTCCGGAGCGGACCACACAGGCGATCGAGGTGGGAGATTTTGTGGTGGATTCGCCGGCGCATTTGGTAACTGTGCTGGGCAACGCAATCCGGCTGACGCCGAAGGAATTCGACCTGCTGTTGTTCCTGGCGCGGAATCCGGGCAAGGTGATGACGCACCGGGTGCTGCTGACTTCCGTCTGGGGTGCGGATGCGGCGCATCAGCCGGAGTATCTCAGGGTATTTGTAGGGCAGCTGCGCAAGAAGCTGGAGGCGGAGACGGGCAAGCAGTACATTCAGACCGAGCCGTGGGTGGGGTACCGGTTTGTGCCGGAAGGGCTAGAGGCGGGGGCGAGAGACTGAGGGGCCTCAAATTGTTCCACGTGGAACAATTTGAAGCTGTCGCGGAACAGTCGAAGTGCGGATTTGTTCCACGTGGAACAATCCTAAAACAGCGACGGCAGGTGCCGAAATTGGCCTGTCAAGCGGATTTGTTCGATCTTGTTTGTTTTCGGAGAGTTACGTTTGCGGTCTAATTGCCCGTTTTGTGCTGGGGCGACCGATCTGCCGATGGGACCAAGATGACACCACTTGGAAAGAAAACCGTTCCCTGTGAGCTCGAAAACGGTACCAAGGTTGCTATGACCTTTGTAGTCTTTCCAGTCAAGAGACCGATTCTCAGCGTGAAGGCACTTACCCAAAACGGTTGGACTGTAGGCTTTGGCCCAAAGGGGGCTTTGCTGGTGAAGGGGCGAACCAAGGTGAGTTTGACTTCAGGGTTTTGCCTAAAGGTCAGGTTTTTGGGCAAGCTTCCCAGTGGAGCTCAGACTCGCTCACTCTCTCCGTTGCTTGCGCCGATTGGCCCCAATGCGTCAGGCCCAGCCCCCAGAA
>CAILBQ010000357.1 GCA_903832475.1 uncultured Acidobacteriota bacterium
CAATTTTGGGGGTGCGCGAGGATCTGAGGCGGGTGAGCTTTCAGCGAAGTTGCCCGAGGGAAAGGATTCGCTCTGTGCCGCGCGGGAGGGGAATGGGTTCGGACCAGGTGATGGAGGAGGCGGCTTTTTGCCGCAGGGTGGCGATTTCCTTGTTGGTGGAGAGGAGGGCGACCCAGCCGTGGGGAGCGAGGAGGGAGATAGCGGCGAGGAGGGCGCGGGCGGGGTCGTCGACGGCGCGGAGGGTGATGCAGTCGAATGGGGTGGTGAGGGTTTCGGCGCGGGCAGAGTGCACGTGGGCGGTCAGGGAGAGGGTACGGACGGCTTCGCGGAGGAAGGCGGCCTTCTTGTTTTGGGACTCGGCGAGAGTGACGGATAAGTCGTTTCGGATGAGTGCGATAGGGATGCCGGGGAGGCCGGCGCCGGAGCCGAAGTCGAGCACACTGGAAACGTTTACAGGAAGGTGTCGTGCGCAGAGGATGGATTCGAGGAAGTGGCGGGAGAGGATGCCGTCCTGGTCGCGGATGGCGGTGAGGTTGGTGCGGGAGTTCCATTTCTGGAGGTGGGCGAGGTAAGCGGTGAATTTTTCGCCAAGTTCAGGTGAAAGCGGATCGGAGCCGGCATCTACGAGGAGCTGGTTGAGACGGGCGGCGGGGTCGGAGGGCATGCTGGAATTTTACGGGAGGCCCCTGATGCATTTCCCCTTGCGCCGGCAAGGACAGAGCATCATGAGCATACCGGGAATGCTTTGAAAGAGACGAAGGCATGATTTCGACCTTGGCGGAGGCGAAAGGCGAGAGTTTTCAAGCGTACCTGGCCCTTGCTCTACAAACCAGGCTGGATTGATGATTTTGCAGCGCGGCGGGGCGGCGGCAATTCCTTAAAGTTTGGCAACGCACGACGAAGGTGGGTGTCCTGGAGAAAGTCGGATCATGGATCAAGGTCTGCCGTTCTTGTCGCGTTATCAGATGGAAGAGATGTCGTGGCCTGTGAGGCGCGTATGGCATCCCGCGCCCAACGGCCTGGCGGGTCTGGCGAAAAACTAGCGTAGGCAGTGCGCTCAGATCAGTTCTGTGAAGCGCGCTTCTCGCAAGCAGCACTGATATTGGTTTCGCCAACGGGCGCGAGATCGCCGATCCATTCATCAAAAGCCGAGCTATCGTGTGCGCCATCGGGTTGGTACATTTCAGCCTGTTGATTGTTACTGATCTGTGTCGATGAGCGCATTGGCGATTTCGCAACAATTCAGCAGCGTCTCTACCGGAAACTGCGTTGATCGTTAGTAATTCCGTCAACACTGCGTGAGCGAGTGCTCAACGAGTGCATTGACCTATCATCAACAGGAGAAGACTCGTTCACTTGTCCGAGAACCCGCCTATGCGGCGACTGACGAGAAATGAGGTTATTGCTAATAATCTTCTGTAGAGACGCTTCACCTCTGCTGTAACAGAGAGAACTGCAGAAACAGTGCCCGCCGCTGGTGACGATTCGCACTCAAAGTAAAGCGGCGGAGAAAGAGGTTCGATTGTGAAACTGCCTGCCTGGACTGAAGAAATTCTCGCTGCCTATGACGAAAAAACAACACCTCACAACGAAGTTGAGATCGCCGAGGCAATCAGCGCCGCGCGCAAGAGCAAGGGAGACTTGAGCGAGGAAGATTTCAAAGCCCTGCTCGCGGAGCGTTCGGCATTTTTCTTCATCGAAAGCCATGGCGACTCCAGCAGGTGGGGCTCATATTTTGAGCCGATGGCGGAATTGGGGAGAGCGGATGGAGGCACTCTGCTTTCTCCAGACATAGCCAAACTCGACGATCAAACATTGGAGCATTGGAGGAATCGCGCTGGGTCGGCAAAGAACCCCATGATGCGAGCCCGATACGCGGACCTGGTGTGGGAATTTGGCCGGAGATTAGGCGATGCGAAGCGAGACCATTCTTGCGCGCTGATCGCGACAGAAGCCTACGTAGAGGCGGCCAACAAGCAACTTTATACATTCTCCATCGAAGGGGTGCGATGGATCGTCCGGGCCCTGGACATTGCCACAGCGACGAACAACAAAGATGGTGCTAGGGCAGCCGCCGATGCGCTTCTCTCACTGGTAGCGGGCGACCAAAACTTGCGGAATATGGGTACATGGATTGCACCATTCGACTACCTTTACGACAAAAAGGGGCTGCTGACGCCTGAGCAATCGGCGAAGATAATTGCCGATCTTGAGGACATTCTGGCGAGGACATCGGTACCGGATCCGGAGAAGAACGAGTTCGATCCGTTCGGCGCGCAAGCGGCAGCGGAGAGGCTAGCTCAGCATTACCGTCGCCAGAGCGCAAAAGCTGAGGTTGAGCGGGTTGTAAAGAGCTACGGCGGAGCCTTCGAGTTCGTAGCTAAGGAAGCGAGCCCCATGCTGGCAATGGCTTGGCTCCAGCCGGTTATTGAACGCTACGAACAAGAAAACCTGAAGGCCGATGCCGAGCGCGTTCAAATTCTTGCCGCTGAGAAGGGGGCAAATGTCGCGAGCGACCTCAAGATATATTCGGTCGAAGCGGAAATCGACGCGGAGAAAATCGAGGCCGAAATCGAATTGCTTATCGGAGGAGATGAGTTCGATAAGGCGATGATGCGCGTGGCCGACAGATTCATTCCAGAGACCAAGTTTGCGAGAAGCCTCGTTGAAGACCGAAAGAAAACTGCGCCGTTGTTGAGCATGATCAGGTCGGTGATCGTTCGCTCCGATGGGCAGCCCGAAGCTGTAATCGATCCGGATGACGAGGAAGGGACGCTTCACCACCAAATCAATCAGTACATGGCTTTCGGTCAAGGTATGTTGCGTCATTCCCTGAGGCGGCTCTTTGAAAAATTCTCGGTCTCGGCGGAAGACCTGGTGAGATTCGTTTATCAGTCACCGATTTTTCTGGAGAGCAGAAGGGCGCTGCTTCAGTCAGGTGTACAGGCATATTTCGACGGGGATTTCATCAAAGCCGTACACGTACTCGTACCTCAAGTGGAGGATACGCTAAGGAGCCTGGCGGCGAAGTCCGCTATTCCGGTTTATAAAACCGTGCGTGCCGCGTCCGGTATCACGGACGTTAAGAGCATGAACAACATCCTCGAAGATCAGAGGGTGAGGAATATGCTGACGGAGGATTTGTGGCGCTACCTGACGGTGCTCTATATCGACAGGCGCGGCCTCAATCTCCGTAACGATCTTGCCCACGGTCTCGTCAACACGGAAAGCTTCAATACTCTGATATGTGACCGCGTCATACACAGCCTGATGGTCCTGGGAATGATGCGGCCCAAAGCACCGGAAGCTGAGCCCGCTATCGGAATCACGGACGCGATCCCGGCTGAAAACGCAATTGAATAATTCGGAGTCGTGCGATAAAGGGCGGTAATCGCAAAACCAAACAACGGGTTCGATTGGTTCGATCAGCGATAGAGTATGTGCTTTGCTCGCGCTCTCATGCGACCGACCGGGATAGCTATCAGGGCTCTACGGCCTGCGCAATCACTACCAAAGGCAGTTGTTCGAGAATCCGACTGTCCGGCAAATGATCGTCGTAATGGAGGCGCATCTCTTCCTCGACGAGCGATAAATCGCCATTGCACTCACTGACACGATTAAGCCCGATATGTCGGCTTCTCGGAGGTGACCTGGTTAGGCCTTCCCAACTTGCGATACCAGTCCGCTGCGATTGCTCAGGCTGGATACTTGCTCAAACGCCGCTGTTGTCCGTTGATGGATGGAAAAGAAAATGGCTTGGAGCCATTGAGGCTCCTCGCGGGGAGTGGGTGTTGTTTCGGTACGGCTGACGCCGTGCCCTTTCACAAGGCGAGATTCAACCTGCATAGGGGAGGTGGGGTGGGTGGATGCAGCCCTCGGCATTTGGATATTGCGAGACGCCGTTTTCGCGAGCAGCAGTGATATTGGTTTCGCAAAGGAGCGCGAGATCGGCGATCCGCTCACGGAGAACCGGGCTACCGTGTGCGCTATGCATTGGTCAATATAAGCCGACATCCCATTCCTGACCCGGTCCCACTGAGCGTGGCGACGCTTTTCCGCGAGCGCAGGCCCGCATAGTTCCACTTATCGGTGATCGCCTGTCCTTCGCGAAGGAAAGGAGCTCTACAGAAGTAGATGGATCAGAGGCAGAATCGGAATCAGCAGAATCAGGGACTGCTTGCTTAGCCGGATCAAGGCTGGCCGATCGTTGAGCAGATCCGCGACCTCTCTCTCCGCTTGCTCTCGTGTTCGGATCTTGATCGCGAGAGCCAGGAGGGGAAGGTAGTTGAGAGCAACAAGCAACAAGTAGGCTCCGAGAGCAAGGTGCGCGCCGCTTCGACCCCGGAGAAGGGAGAACGATCCCAACATCGCAGGTAAAAGAAAGCCGATGGCGAATTCGGCGATGACGAGTCGGGCGCCATGCAAGGCCATGTCGGCTGCTGCGAGCTTACGAAAGTCAAACATAGAAGTGAACTGCTCCTCTCCAGACGTAAATCATAGGTAGCCAGTAACACAACTTCATGGCAGAGCATGGATCTGATCGCTGGACGCGAACACATCCTTGAAAGATGCCGATCCCCAGTGTATATTGTTTCGTAGTACGAAACATACAGGAGAAACGCGATGCAAATGTATCCGGTAGAAGAAGCAATTCGCGCGCAGAAGGCCCTTCGTGAGGCGGCAGGACTCGGTCCGGAACAGTTCCCCATTCAGGCATTTGTCGGCATGATCAGCGACGAGGTGGATCAGCTGCGTCAACTTGGGAAATCAGACGACGAGATCGCCAGCTTGATCGAGGCGAACTCCAGCATCAGGATCACCGCTTCCGAGATTGCGAAGAATTACGCTTCAGCGGAGGAGCGTCACCAGCACTCATGAGTTCAGCGCTCGCTTGAAGCAGGGCTTCGAGACCCTGCACGAGGCCTGTCCGCTGATCGGGCGTCAACTTCCTGAAGAGCGCAGTCATATGGCGATGGAAGTCTGCCGAAGCTGCGTTCTGCATCGATCTTCCATCGTCAGTCAATGACAGATGGACGACGCGACGATCCTGGTCGCTTCGAGTTCTCGTCAGCAGGCCCCGATCCTCCAGGCTGTCGATTGTCTTCGCAACCGTAGCCGTTCCTAGATTCATTCTCGCTGCCAATTCGCTGAGCGTCATGCTCTTTGCCCCGTCGGGGATCAGGTTGAGCGTCATGAACTGGGTAGCACTCAGACCAGCGTTTTGGAATCTGTTGAAGTTGGACGCTTGTATCATTTGCCTTGCACCCAGCCAGGCTTGAAGGAAACGTGTCACGGTTCGATCTAAGGAGCGGTCAGCGGCCATAGTGATCTTTGTCGTGTTCCTGGATAGCGTTCCCGCAGAATATCAGGAACAGCGTGCCTGGCACTTGTGTTCCAAGCAGGCTGGAGAGATGATTTGCAGCGCGGCGCGGCGGGGATAATTCTTTAACGTTGGGTGACGCATGACGATGGTGTGTGCCCTGGAGAAGAGTCGGATTACGGATGAACGTCTGCCGTGCCTGTCGAGTTATCAGAAGGAAGATGGCGGGCGTGGCGAAAGAGCAGCTTAGGCATTGCGCTGAGATGAGTCCGGTGAAACGCGCTTCTCGAACGCGGCAGTGATATTGGTTTCGCCAAGGAGCGCGAGATTGCCGATTCACTTGCCGAAAACCCAGCTATAGTGTGCGCCCTAGGTTGGTACATAAGCCGACTTATGGGGACCGACTAAATCGGCGGGCAGGAACGGCCTTAGATTCGAAGGTCGCATCGAGTCACGTCGATACGATCAAGAACACGCGAGAGCCGGAACTATGCGCCTCGGGGAAAACGCTCGACCCCACGCGAACACTATGGTGCGATGCCCGTCACGTGCCCCGGCGCCGCTTCCTGTTTCCCCAACCAGGTCGAATTGCATTTCTCCCAGGATGGTTGACAAGTTCCCTTTCAGCTTATTACCGTGCAGGCACACTGAACGATTCCGCAGGAGGGAGGAAAACGCCATTCACGACTGGGCAAAAGTCGTCACCGAACCTCTGGGACTAGCAGGATTCGCTCTGTTCCTGGTATTCGGAGTGCTTTCCCGATTGAAAGCAAAAGATGAACGGCGCTGGCTCGGGCCTCTGGCCGCGGCCATGGCCGTTATCGCGCTTGCCGGAGGACTGCTGCTGGCCTACCTCAAAGCGGGTACCACCCTGCAACCGGCCAGTACCATCCAGCCGCCTCAGACACAAACCAACACTGTCCAGCAAACCACGACAGGCAAAGGCAGCCCGATTGTGCAAGGAGTACAGGGAGACGTGACCATCAACGTCGACCAAAGCGAAGGCACGCAGGCAAAACACAAATCAGCTTCAACACCCGCGAAAAAGCCCGTTCCATGATCGTGACCCAGCTTCTTCTGCTGGCGGCCGTCGCTGGCCAGGGTCCGTCCGTGATTCATCAGACCACTACCGGCTGGTGCAGTCCGATCATCACCAACGTGACCGGCAACGTTCGCGTCAACTGCATCGGCGTAGATCCGCGCGCCCTCAAGAGGCTGAACCTCGAACTGAATCGGACCAACAAGGAACTCACCGCCAAGATCGACGAAGCCAACGATTGGGCAGAGCGCTACCACGAGTTGGAAACGCGACTCAACGAGCCCGGACCGAATGAGGAACTCGCACAACAGGCGGAGAATGCCCTCCACGAGGGTGAACTGGAAAAAGCCAAGGAGATCCTCGACCGCATTCTGGAGCAGGACGAGAAGGAAGAAAGCCGGATCGCCGCGCACAACTATAACCGCGGTCTGATTGCGCAACTGGAGTTCAAGCCGCTCGAGGCATTGCCTTACTTCGACAAGGCATATCGCTTTCGCCCGGCGAACCCGGAATATGGAGGCAATTATGGCCGGGTTCTCTTGCAGCAACATCAGTACGCGCTGGCCGAACCTGTTCTGATGGATGTCCTGAAACGAATCCGCCTCCTGGCTTTGAAGGATCCCCAGAAACACAGCCGAGAGCTGGCGCGCATCCTTCATAACAAGGGAACCCTGGAAGCAGAAACCAGTCGCTTCCCGGATGCGGAAAAGGACTTCAACGAGGAGCTGAAGGTCACACGCGAGTTAGCCAAAACCGACGCATCCGAGTTCAACGTCTTCGTCTCGCGAGCGCTTACGAGCCTGGGAGACCTCTACGCAAACACGTTGCGATACGACCCGTCGGAGCGCGCTTTCAAAGAGGCCATCGTTCTCCAGCGCGGCCTCCCGGAGAGCCCGCTGAATCGCGACATTCTGGCTCAATCTCTCCACAGTTACTCGGTTCTACTCGGCAAAATGGATCGCGACGACGAAGCCTTTGCCGCGATGAAGGAGTGCGTCAGCATCCGGCGAGAACTAGCCATGGCCAATCCCGCGGCCTATGACCCGGATTTTGCCTCTTCGCTCCAGACCTTTGCCGATGATCTGCGTGGCGCAAAGCATTTGCAGGAGGCGGAGACGGCGGCTCGCGAAGCAGTCGCCATTCAGACCCGTCTCGCCGCCGCCAATCCAGATGCATATCGGTCGACACTGGCCAACGCGCTGGGGATTCTTGGCAATATTTACGGCGACGCTCAGCGTCACGAGGAAGCGCAGGCTGCCTACCGCCAGTCGGTCGACATCTTTCGCGAACTTGCCACCGCCGCGCCATCCGCCTTCGAGCCCGACCTGGCTGTGAGCCTAGCTAATCTTGGTTCGGAATACTTCAATGCCGGCAAACGCAAGGAGGGCGAAGCCAGCTTGCGCGAAGCTCTGGATCTGGAGGTCAGGCTCTCGCAGTTGTCGTTGGAAGCGTTCGGGCAGCGAGTGGTAGAGTCTGCGTCCATCCTTGCCGGAATGTTTATCCTGGCCAAGGACTTTGACCGTGCGGAACCGTTTTTTCTGCAGGCAAGCGATATGGCCAGGCGCTTGGCGTCGCTGAAGTCGACATACCGCCCCCTGCTTGCCCAGCAACTCCAGGCCTTAGCCCTCATCTACATTCAAAGTTCCCAATGGGACAAGGTTGCTCCTGTGCTTGACGAAGCCACGAAGACCCACAAAGAACTCTTCGCTGCAGATCCGGCGCACTTTGGGGACTTGCTTGCGACCGATTATTTCCTCTCCTCGCAATGGCTGGAGACCAAGGACCCTGCGCAAGCTTGCAAGTTCGTTGGACAGGCAGCTGATGTTGCCCGCAACCCTGAGATGAAACAAGGTTTTAAAACCGAGCTTGAAGACTGCAGGAAAAACGCGGATGACCCTCATCCGCGCTGATTTCCTGCGCCTGGCCGCTGCATTCCATTTCAGTGATTACTTCGAAAAACCAGTTTTTCGCGTTGGGAAAGGGTTTGGAGGGAAGGACCGCGTTATATATGTTGAGAGTCGCGATATTTCTGACAGGTTTGGAGATGGAGCGGACGAGTTTGTAAACGGCGTTGTTCGAGGCGAAATGCGCGGATGGCGCTGGCTCGCACGAGCGGCGCTGGATTGAGGCGAAGCACCGCGGCTAACGTTTCCGATTGCGGCGCAAGGGCTTAGGCTCGTGATGTGCGAGAACAATGAATCCATGATGGGACAGCAGGGCAGGAACATCGGCGATATTTCGGCGGTGGTCAATTCCATCCTTATCGATATTGAGAATCACCAGGTTGGCCTCAGGAGCAGATGAACATGACTACCGACTATCCCCCGTTAACGGCCGACACCTGTCTTCGCGTGGCCATCCATGCATCGCCGCACCCGGGCTGGTACAAAGCGGATGACGATCCGACGGTGAAGACGCTGTTCGATCTTGGGGTGGCGACTTCGACGGATGGCGTGATGTATGCACAGGCGGTCAAGGACGGGATTGCTCCATGGCGAATCGACTCATCGGCTGTTGCGTGCACACCGGATACGACGGTGCAGTCGGCGGCGGACTCCATTCAAACGGGTGCGTACAAGGGGTGAAGATTGCGGCGAATACTTGTTGGGTTCTGGTTACTGGCCGCGGGCGCCGCGATGGCGCAGGACGGTTTTGTGTTGCCGAGCATCGTGCCGGAACAAGGCGTCAACGTGCTGGATGTGAACACGAAGGGGAAGCCGCCCGCCGATCTTTCTCCCTACACGGACAAGGCGGCCTGGCGGGTGTGGGTCACTGGTCCTGATGCCACGGCAGCGACGGAAGTTATCGTTGCAGGTGTGACGTATTCGACATCGACGCACAAGCTGAGCCTGGCGCTGACGGGGCAGTTGCCGGCTTCGGATGATTTTGTCAATTCGAGCTGGACGGTTGTGTTCAGCCCGTCCAAGGAATCGCACGTGGGGGGAACGGGGCTGAGTTTCGAACCCGCACCGGGGCCGCATCATACGGCTGCGAGCAATTGCGATCCCAGCTCGGCAATCCACTTTCTTTGTGTTACCGCGAGCGGCGCGAGTCCCGATGTCAGCTTCACCGGGACGCTTACGGCGGGCGGCGGAACGAAGCCGCTGTACCAGTTCGAATTGCTGGGCGGGCTGTATCTGGAAAAAGGTTTGGGGCCGAGGCTGCTTGATTTTCGGCCAGGCTTCACGACCAGGATAGAGGTGAATCAGGCCGCATCGACGCCATTGAATCGAACCACATTCGATCCCGACTCGATCACGGCGGGCATTGCTTTTCAGAAGCTGAAGTATTTTAAACATCCGGTGCTGGATTTATACGGGATTCAGTTCGATGAGACTTTGCCGGGAGGCGAATTCAGCCGGAGTGATCCTACGAGCAATATCGTTGCGAGTTCAAGCGCTCAATTCATCCTGCGTTCGTTTGTGTTCCCTCCGCACCGGACCTACGCGGCGCTATATCCGTTGATTGGGCTGGAGGCAGGCAGGAATCTCAACAAGCCCAGGGAATTCGAATCCGTGGCCGTAGACCTGTCGCATTACGACGCGATTGTGCGTGGCGTGGGGGGAGCCAATGCAACATTCGCGCAGAAGTCGAAGGACGCTTCGGTCGATGTCTGGTCGGTGACAGGGTCGTACCTGGTGAGGATCCCGGCGAAAGACGAGCCGCTGGTGAAGACGCTGCACGAGGTCACAACGGTTGAGCTCACCACGCGCGCAAGGCAATGGATCGAAGTGGACGCGAACCTATCGCCATGGTCGTTCAAGTATCTTGCCATCACGGCAAAGTACCAGTTCGGCGCGCTGCCACCGGTTTTCAACTTTGTCGATCATTCGTTTTCCATCGGACTGACGTTGAGGGCCAGTCAATCGAACAAGCCGAACGCGGCTGGTCCGCCGCTGTCGCAAACGTTCACTCCGAATCCGTGACTTTGGCGAACTCAGGCGCCAGGCGCAGCCGCCGGGGGGTGAGTTCCGCAATGGGCAGACCGACGGTGGGGCAGGGAGGGGCGCCGTTTCGAGGGGAACGGGCGGTGTATGATGATTTACACTCTTCTAAGCCAACACTGATGGGGGCCCTGCCGGCCAGCCTTTGGTCGCTGCGGACGAGAATCTGCCTGGGGAGATGGAACGATTTGTCGATTTGCACCTCCAACTCTCTGAGCTTTCTTGTGCCCTCGCGGCGATTGACCAAGCCGTTCGCAGCCGCAGTGCTGCTGCTGGCGGCGGGTTTCGCGGTGCCGTCGGCGAGTGCGCACAAGGCGGTGGTGCACAAGCATCCCCGGCTGCGCGTCCTGGCGCATGCTTTTGTGAATGCCGCTCTTCCCGGGATTGGGTTCCTGCCTGAGGAGGAAGATGCGCTTCCGACGGATGGGCAGCGTTACGAGCTGAAGCTTGCGCACAAGTACACGGGCGAAGTGGTGGACGTGGTTTACCGGATCGGGGACACGTATATTCCCGACGCTCTCGACGAGCTGAACATCTTTTTGCGGGACAGCCACAACCAGGAAGTAAGTCCATACGATCCGCGCACCTTCGACGTGCTGCATACCATGCTGGCCAAGGTGGGCAAGGCGGACGGGGTGATCGACGTGCTTTCTGGTTATCGTTCTCAGGAAACCAATGACATGCTTCGGGAGAGCGGCACGACCAATGCTGCCGAACACTCGCAGCATATTGTGGCCAAGGCGATCGATCTGCGGGTTCCGGGGGTTCCGGCGCCGGTGCTGCGGGATGCGGCCAAGTCAATTGGTGCGGGCGGGGTGGGCTACTACCCGGCGTCGCAGTTTGTGCATGTGGACGTGGGTCCGGTGAGGCAGTGGACGTATACGCCCCACCGAGCGAAGGCGCATCGCCGAGGTCACGCCACGCATCATTCCCGCCACGCCTGAAACTGCTCTGCCTGCCCTTCCAAAAGGATGGTGCCTCTCGGTTTGGGCGCGCGTGCGCTCATCGGCGGCGTCCTCGACAGCGAATGGGCTGTGGGGCGGATAATGCCCTATGACTTTGAGACGCCCGAAACGGAAACCGGTTCCTTTCCCCTTCTTGGTCGAAGCCCTCGCACCGCTGAATCCGGAGATTCGGCCGATGTTCAGCGGCCACGCCGTTTATGTGGACGACAGGATTGTTTTCATGCTGCGGGACAGCGACAAGGGCGTCGAAGACAACGGGCTATGGCTGGTTTTTGGCGAGGACTTCGACGCAGTGCGGGATACGCCGAGGCTGCTCGACGAATTTCCTTCGCTGCGGCGCATCAAGCTGCTCGGGGGGAAGATTCAACACTGGATGCTGCTTCCTGCCGACTCTCCTGATTTTGAATCCGAGGCGTTGCACGCCTGCGATCTGGCCCTGGCACACGACCGGCGACTGGGGCGAATCCCAGCCAGCCGCAAGCGGCGCTGAACGTTGGTGCGTGCGCCTGGGGGCGAGGTGTTTTGAACGGGGTTGCGAGAGGGGCGGACAGAAGCGGTGTGGGTGGAACAACGGAGACTTGAGTTCTTATGAGAAGGGCTTGGATGGTTGCGGGCTGGTGGATGCTGGTGGCGCTGGCGGGAGCGCAACCGAGCGCAGGGCCGCAAACGAATGCGAAGAGGATGGGGGAGCGGCTGCGGGGGATTTATGCCGGGTATGACTTCAAGGCGGACCCAAATAAGTCGGCGGAGCGGGCGCAGTACTATGTGGAGCTGCTGAAGCAGAAGCTCAGCCTGCGCGACAGAACGACGGTGGAGCTGGAGCTGGCCAATGAGCAACTGCGGGTGGGGGAGAGCGCGGCTTCGATTGCGACGTTGACGGGGCTGCAGAGGGAGCTGGCGGAGGCGAAGGTGGAGTTGCCAAGGGCGGTGAATGAGCAGCTTCATCGTGAGCTGGCGATTGGGTATTTGCGGCTAGGGGAGCAGGAGAATTGCCTAGCAATGGGTGGGCATGCGGGGATGCAGCATTCGTCGCTGGCTTGTTTGTATCCGTTGAGTCCGGAGGCGGCGCACAAGAAGCGGGAGGGCGCGGAAGGGGCGATTCGCGAGTATACGGCGCTGCTGAAGATGAAGCCGGAGTCGGAGTTATATAAGTGGCTGCTAAACATTGCGTACCAGCAACTGGGGCGGAAGCAGGATATTCCGGCGGAATATTTGATTCCGGCTTCGCTGGCGGATTCGGAGTATGACATTGGGTATTTTCCCAATGTGGCGATGTTAGCGGGGATCGATTCGGTAACTCGGTCGGGCGGGGCGCTGGTGGAGGACTTCGATGGGGATGGGTTGCTGGACATTCTGGTGTCTTCAGTGGGGCCGCTCGATCCGATGCATTTGTTTCATAACAACGGGGACGGGACGTTCAGCGATGTTACGGAGAAGGCGGGGTTGAAGGGGGAGATGGGCGGGCTGAACTTAGTCGAGACGGACTATAACAACGATGGGCGGCCGGATGTGCTGGTGCTGAGGGGGGCGTGGTGGGAGAAGTTCGGATGTTATCCGCCTTCATTGTTGCGGAATAACGGGGATGGGACGTTTACCGATGTGACGGAAGAGGCGGGGCTGTTGAAGGACACGGCGCATCCGACGCAGACGGCGGCGTGGGCGGATTATGACGGGGATGGATGGCTGGATCTGTTTCTGGCGCATGAGTCGAAGCCGAACGATCCGCATCCGAGCCAGTTATTTCATAACAACCATGATGGGACGTTCACGCTGGTGAAGCCGGAGGATATGGGGATTCCTGCGAACTTAGGATTTGTGAAGGGAGTTACGTGGGGGGACTATAACCGCGATGGGCGGCCGGACCTGTATGTGGCGGCGATGAGCGGGCGGAGTTACTTGTTTCGCAACGATGGGCCGATGGATGCGAAACATCCTGATGCGCTGCATTGGAAGTTTACCGATGTTACGGAGGCGGCGGGGCTGGGCGGGTATCGAAACAGCTTTCCGACTTGGTTTTTCGACTATGACAACGATGGTTGGCCGGACATTTTTGCGGGCGGGTATTCGAGCTCTTCGATGGAGGATGTGGGGGCGTTTCAGGCGGGGAAGTCGAATCATGGTTCGCTGCCGCGGCTGTTTCACAACAACCATGATGGGACGTTTACGGATGTGAGTCATGCGATGCGGATCGATCGCGCGCTGCTGGCGATGGGGTCGGGGTTTGGGGATCTGGATAACGATGGGTATGTCGATGTGTACCTGGGGACGGGGGAGCCTTCGTATGAATCGCTGCTGCCGAACAAGATGTTTCGGAACAACGAGGGCAAGGGCTTTCAGGATGTGACCACCTCGGGGGACTTTGGGAATTTGCAGCATGGGCATGCGGTGGCGTTTGCGGACATTGAGAACAACGGGAACGAGGATGTTTTCGAGGAGATGGGCGGGGCGTATCCGGGGGATGTGTACTGGGATTCCTTGTATAAAAATCCGGGGCATGGAAATCACTGGATCACGCTGGTGCTGGAGGGCGTTCAGACCAATCGGATCGGGTATGGGGCGGTGATTCACCTGACGATTGTGGAGGGTGGGAAGAGGCGTTCGATATATCGCGAGGTGGGGTCGGTGTCGAGCTTTGGGGGGAATCCGCTGCGCCAGCATATTGGGGTGGGGAAGGCGGCGGTGGTGGAGTCGGTCGAGGTACGCTGGCCGGTGAGCGGGAAGACGGATGTGATCAAGGGTGTTGCGGTGGATCGCAGTTACCGGCTGCGGGAGGGCGCGGGGAAGCTGGAAGAAGTGACGTGGAAGATGTTTGAGATTGGGAAGACTACGCCTGGTTCACGGCGTTGAATCGAGGGAACGACAGGCTGAACAGATCTCAAAGAGCCTTGGTGCAAGCCGGAAAAGGATCGCTGAAAGCGGGCCCTGACGAAGCTGGGGGACTCTCTTGATTTGCCGAAGACGGGACAGCAGATTCCTGTGACGGAGGGAAGACAGCGGAAAAGCAGACGCGGGTCCTTCGACTCGCTGCGCTCGCTCAGGATGACGGTGTGGTGGAGTGGAGAAGCAGATTCCCCTGAGGGGAATGACAGAAAGAAAGGCAAGGGCAAAGGCAGAACAAAAGCAGATTCCCCTGAGGGGAATGACAGAAAGAAAAGCAAGGGCAAATGATCTCATGTGGCAATTCTCCTACTATTGAGATTGTGCGTGGAAAACGCAAAAAAGCGAACAGTGAGCAATCTATTTTGCAGGAGAATTAACTTTGGAAAACTGGCTCATCGAAAAGCTACAGGAACAGGAAGTTGTGCAAGAGGGAATCCCCTTGCATGCACCACAACCTGTTGAGTA
>CAILBQ010000358.1 GCA_903832475.1 uncultured Acidobacteriota bacterium
ATCGTCTCCGTCGCCGGCGGCTGGTTTGCCCTCATGCTCTGCGAAATGTTCACCATGGGCACCCACAACTTCCAGCTCCCCGGCCTGGGCAGTTACATCCAGACTGCTGCCGACTCCGGCGATGTTCCCGCCCTGCTCAGCGGCATCGGTGTCGTGATCCTCATCGTTGTCGCCACCGACCAGCTCGTCTGGCGCCCGCTTATCGCCTGGAGCGACAAATTCAAGTTCGAGCAGGTCGAGTCGGCCGACCGCGTGACCTCGCCTATCCTCGAGCTCCTGCAGCGGTCAGCGCTGCTCAGTGCCATCCCCGGCCGTATCTGGACCAGCCTCGAAGAGCCCATCTACCGGCGCATGGCCCGCACCCGCGTCTGCCGCATCGTCCAGCCCATCGACGAAGATCAAGCGCGGGGCAAACCCTCTGCCGGCTTCTGGACGCTCGCCATCATCGCCGTCGCCCTGGTGGGCTGGGGTGCTACCCAGGCTGTACTCATGCTCCACGGCATCACGTGGGCCGATATCCGCCTGCTGCTCGCCGGCGCCGGAGCCACCTTCCTCCGGGTCAACGCCTCGCTGGTCATTTCGGCCGCATGGACCATCCCCGTGGGCGTCGCCATCGGCTTCAATCCCAAACTCGCGCGCGTGGTGCAGCCTGTCGCCCAGGTCGCCGCCTCCGTCCCCGCCTCCGCTTTCTACCCCATTCTCCTGCTCGGCCTCATTCGAATCGGCGGCGGACTCGGGGTTGGATCTGTCGCCTTGATGCTGCTTGGCACGCAGTGGTACATCCTGTTCAACGTGATCGCCGGAGCCATGTCCATCCCGTCCGACCTGCGCGAAGCAGCTTCCCTGTTCAAATTCACCCGCTGGCAGCGCTGGACCAAGCTCATCCTCCCCGGCATCTTTCCCTACCTGATCACCGGCATGGTCACCGCCTCCGGCGGCGCCTGGAACGCGTCCGTCATGGCCGAATACGCCCACCTCAAAGACCACACCCTGCAGACCATCGGCCTTGGCGCAGAGATCCAGTCCGCCACCGACGCCGGCCGCTTCCCCATCCTGCTGCTTGCGACGGTCCTGATTTCGCTGATCGTCGTCAGCATGAACCGCCTCGTCTGGCGCCGCCTCTACCGCCTCGCCGACACCAAGTACAAACTCCTTGGCTGAACGATCCTCCCCTGCGAGGCACCTGACGATGAGAGACTGGTTTAACGGCCCGGCGCATGATTCCGTTCGAAGCCTTACGATCGTCCGCCTTGTCGTTGCCTTCGTCCTCATCACCCACCCCGTCTATGCCTTGCTGCATCCGGACAATGTTCGCGGCTTCGGACAATTCCTGGAATCGCGTCACATCCCTTTCGGAGTCAGCTTTGCATGGGCCGTGATGTTCATTCAGATCGGCTGCTCTCTGGCTCTCTTCGCCCGGCGCTTCGTCGTCCCTGCGTGCATCGGCCACATCTTGATCCTCGCGGTTGGCATTCCTCTCGTGCATGCACCGAAGTGGCGCACCGTGGGCCTGGACGAGGGTCAACATCAGCAGGGAGCCGAGTTCAGCGTGTTGCTCATCTGCTTGCTGATGGCAGTTCTTTGGGCGAACCGGCGCCAAGCCTTAAGCGAAGCAACCGTTCCCAAGCGCGACACGCCCTCTGCCCGTCAAGCGCTTGCATTTGTCCGTATTGCCGCGGCGTCAATTCTGATCATTCACCCGCTTGGCGGACTGCAAGACCCGGCCGGTCTCAACGACCTTGGCCAGTACTTCTCTTCTCTGGGGTTCCCCTTCGGGGTGCCGCTGGTGTGGGGATCGATGTTCCTGCAGATTGCCTCGTCGCTGGCCCTGATCGCGAGGCGGTTTGTCGTTCCAGCCTGCCTGGGCCACATGCTCGTTCTCTGCACAGGCATCTGGCTCTTTCACTTGCCGCACTGGTTCGTCATTGGCCCAGACAACGTGATCGGGCCCGGCAAGGAAGGGATCGAGTACAGCACGCTCTTGATCACCTGCTTCGTCAGCATCCTGATCGCGTACTGGCCGAGGTCAAATCATTTCAACCACGGAATAACGTATAGTCACCCTTGTCGACCAACGCCTACGGGAAAATCAATGGACTTGTTCGGCTCGCCGGCAATGCATGTAGGAGTGAGGGGCGGCCTTTTCCTACCTGCACCTCTAACTCTTCGGATACCAGTCCGAATGCGCCGAAATCCCTAAGCAAACCCGGCATTGCGTGACCCGCCATTGATACAGGC
>CAILBQ010000359.1 GCA_903832475.1 uncultured Acidobacteriota bacterium
CTCCTGAGGTCGGGCCTGGGGTCAGCGCTGAGTCGCCGAGAACCACGCGAACGCGATCGACAGGAATTCCGGTGCGATCCGAAACTACCTGGGCGAAGATGGTGTAAGTTCCCGTACCGATGTCCTGCGTTCCGCAAGAGACGCGGGCAGTGCCGTCATTGAGCAATGCAACGGATGCCTGGCACTGGCCGCGGTTGGCGCCCCACGTTGCAGCCGCCATGCCCCAGCCGAGAATGATGTCCTGACCCACGTCGCCTTTTTTGCGCATCGAACCGACACCGGGAGTGCGCTTTGACCAGCCGAATTTCTCCGCTCCAACCTGCACGCATTCCTTGAGATGGCGCGAGGAGAACGGTTTGTTCTGGCTCTCGTCGGTGAGCGTGTCGTTCTTCAGGCGGAACTCGACCGGGTCCATGTTGAGGGCGATAGCCAGCTCGTCCATTGCCGACTCAATGGCAAACAAACCGGGGACAGCGCCGGGTCCTCGCATGGGCGTCGGTGTGCCCACATTGCGGCGAACGAGTGCAGAAGTCAGCAGCAGGTTTGGCGTGGAGTAGAGAAAGGGTGTTGCCTCTCCGCAGTTCTCCTTGATGTCGTCGGTCAGCGAGGTGTGGTTGCGGTAATCGTGATGCAGCGAGGTCAGTTTGCCGTCGGGAGTGGCGCTCAGTTTCATGTGCTGCTGGGTACGGGGACGGTGGCCGACTGAGGAGAACATCTGCTTGCGGTTCACTGAAAGCTTGACGGGCCGATTCAGTTGGCGCGAGGCGGCCGCGGCCAGCGCCGAGTGCGGCCAGGGGAAGAGCTTGCCGCCGAAGCCCGATCCCAGAAAGCGAGTGATCACATGAATGTTCTCGCGCGGGACGCCGAGCGTCTCCGCCATCACGTGCTGATGATTCATCACGCCCTGGGAGGTTTCATAGAGCAGGAAGTTGGGAGCGCTCCACACCGCGACCGTGGCGTGCATTTCCATCGGGTTGTGGGTTTCGGCCGGGGTTATGTATGTCTGATCGACCTTGACAGGGGCGGCGGCGAAGGCGGCTTCGGCATCGCCCCGCTTGGACTCCATATGCAGAGGCAGTTCTGCCGTCTGTGGGTCGTCAAGCCTGGTGCTGACATTGACCGGGGTAGGTGCATAGTCGACTCGGACGGCGGCGGCGCCAGCCAGGGCCTGCTCGTAGGTCTCGGCGACGACCAGCGCGACGTTTTGGCCCCAGTAGCGAATGGTCAGATCCTCCAGGGGAGGCCGGGCTTCGCTGGTGCGGCCGCCGCTGCCTCCTTTGGCCATGCGGAAGAGGCCGGGATTTTTGCCGCCGTAGAGATTGGCATGGTGCAGGACCAGCACGACGCCCGGCATCTTTTCCGCGCGAGAGGTATCCATGGAGCGGATGGTCCCGTTCGCGATGGTGGAGGAGACGGGAACCGCATGGACCAGGCCGGGAAAGTGGTAGTCCGCGGCGTACAGGGCGACTCCGGAAGTCTTGAGCGGGCCGTCGATGCGTGGCAGGTCGGCTCCGATGATCGCGGAGGGGGAGTACGGCGCTTTTTCGGCGTTATCGCCGTTCGCGGGAGCGGGCGAGGCCTGGGCGGATGTTTCGATTCCAGCGTCGAGCAGTTCGAAGGGCATGGATCAGGGTCCTTTTGCGGCGACGCGAGAGCAAGAAGCCACGCCGGGGGGAAAGTGAGTGGTTTTGTAATTTTGCGAACGATTCGGAATTACGAAACGTACGTCGTCTTTATGAGACGGATTCTGGTGCCGCTGGGATGCATGGGGTGCGTCGCCACAACTGGCTGACCAACAATCCACCTAGGCGGGAATGCTGGTTCGCAAGGGTCCAGCCTGCGGCGCGGAGCACGGCCGCATGGTCAGGGAGCGCCTGAGGACGCAGGTGGGTGAGCAACCGGAAAGCGCGATACAGGAGCGCGACCAGGGGAGCTGCGATGATTCGGCCATAGATGGTTGGCGGAACAGAAAAATCGGAGAAAACCCAGGCAGCGCCGGCGCTGGTCCAAGGCGAGATGCGGGCAGCCAGATCGCGAATCTCCGCGGTAGTCAGGCAATCAAGGAAAAAGTGCGTCGCAATCACGTCGAAATTCTTGCCGGGGTGCGGGGACCAATGGCGAATGTCGGCTTGCTCCACACTGAGGCGGGACTGGTCGGGTAGCGCTTGCTGGGTGAGCGCCCGGAGCATGGCCGGACTGGCATCTACGGCATGAACGCGAACGACGCGATTGCAGCGGAGCAGCGCGGCGGTGAAGCGGCCGTCCCCGTCGCCCAGCACAAGGGCGCTTTGGCAGGAGGTTAGCTGAGGCAGGAATTCCGTGCGGCTGCGCTGCAGGAGCGGACCGAAGGAAAGATATTCCAGCCAGCGGTATGGTCCGGCAAGAGCGTCAAAGTCGGGAGCCGGACTGCGATCTGCGGCGGGCGGGACTGGAATAGGCATGGGGGAGCGAAAACTTCAAAGAATTAGCAGCATGGGCGTGAGCAGAACCAGATCGGCTGCGGCACGAAGGGAGGTGGGGTCGAGGCGTCCCCGATAACGATGCAGGATAGCGATGCCGAGCGAAGAGGCTGCGGCGGTCGTAAGCAGTCCGGCCATCCTCGGCTGATGAAACTGAATTCCTAAACCCGCCAGGAGCATGGCAACAGCGCCGAGCAAAATCGACAAATTTCCTATGCGCGCCGAGTGGTCCTTGTGAGGGAATTCCGATTCCCACGCCTCGATAGCGTGGCAATTGAGCCAAGCAAGTGCAGCAAAGACCAGGAACACGGGCAGGAAGGCAAGCCGGTTGACAGGAAGGCGGGACCAGGAAGGAAGAGCGCAGGCCAGTGTGAAGATCACGCCCACCAGCAGTTCCTTTGGCAGGCCAAGCTTCGCAGGAAAGCCAAGCTTGAAGCGCGGAGGCGGGAAATGGCGCGGGGCATGCACTGAGCTGAAGTAGGCAAGTGCGCTAATGGCAAGCAGCGTATTGCGTTGACGCGCGGCCATCGGCATGTCGCGAAGTACCAGCACGATACCAAGCACCGCTGCGGCAATGGCCAGCGGAATCAAGATGCGCCGATGTTTCCAGTGGAAGAGGTGCCGTGACTGCAGGTTGGCGAGTTCGAAGTTCAGTTGCCGGCCGCGAAATGTGCGACGAGCATCGAGCACGCGGTCGCCGACATAAAATGCCCACGCGGCCAGTCCAAGGACGACGGGCAGCCAGCGAGGCAGATGTACGCGGACAGCGGAAGCAAAGGCAAGGCACCAGGTGATGGCGACGGTTGGTGCGTCGAGGCTGGTCAGATGCCAAAGGCCGAGCAGTTGCGCCGCCCGTCGTCGAACCTGCCATCGTCGAACCGGCCCGGCCCCGCACGGCGGCCGGATTGCCGAACGCAGAGGGACATGAGCATCCTGCGGCGTTGACGTCGGAGCTGTGCTGATTGGGCGAGGAATGGTTGGGGCGGCCACTGCTTCATTTTACGATTGCGCCGGTGCGTCGCAGGTTGCTTCGATAGCGGGTGGTTGTGGCGGCATCGACAATGCGATGAGAGAAAGGGCGATGAAGAGGGGGATATAGGGCGACGCTGCAAGCAGCGAGGCGCACATCTCGAGGAAAGCTCGCGGCACGTGCGGATAAAGATCTGCATAGATGGGTCGTTCGACGAATGCAATGCTTTCGCCCACAAGCGTCGAGACGATGACCGCACAGATCGCCAAGAACCGGGCGTTTCTCTTGTCTGCAGTTGTTGGGAGACTGGATTGCGCTGGCCAGATCATTTTAAGACCGGAGGGAACGATCAGCAGGGCGACCAAAGCCGCTTCCAGGATCGAGGTTGCGAGGATGAAAGAGTTCGGACTCAGGCTCTCCGGGCGCAGTTTGAAAAGGAACGGAGTCGTCGCAAGAAGCGTGATTGCGAAGCCTAAAAGTACGACTTTCGCAGAAAGCAAGATAGAGATTCGAGGCTCTTGGAAGGCTTTGCGGCAGGTTTCCTGCCAATTCAAGGGTCGGCTGTCTTCAACCGCATTGACCAGTGCGGCAGTGGCTCTCAAGGCAACCACGTAGAAATAGAGAAATGCAAGGTTTCCGATCCAGAACATGGGCGCGGAAATCCCAAGGTTCGCGATGTACGCCTCAGAACCAGGGTGCGGCACGGCCGGCCTGTCGGAGAAAACGGACTCGTGTGGCCCGAACCAGAGAATGGCATAGGCGATCGCAATCGTTCGGAACTGTTTGAGCCAGAAGCAGCATGCATCCGCGCAAAGCACCGGCAGCCACAAAACCGGGTGCTGCCAGAAGAGGTAGGCTGTCTTGCGCCAGAGGGCTTGCATGTAGGTGGATCATAACGCTGGAAACGACGAATGTAGCGGCAACGTTCAAATCTTCCGGGGGCAGACCGGTCTGGCTGGTCGGGTAAAATTGGGCATCGCACTGGGAACGGATTTCACGCGTATATGAGATTGGTCGACAGATTTCTGGAGGGGCTATGAGGTTTTCTTTGATGGCGTCGAGGCGTGTCGTGGCTTCGGTAGTTGCAGGCGGGTTGCTGGCGGCAAGCGGATGGGCATTGGGCGCGGAGAAAAGCGCGAGCCTGAAAATCCCGGAGATCAAGTATGAGAGATACACGCTTCCTAATGGCCTTGTGGTCCTGACGCATGAAGATCACCGTTTGCCGCTGGTGGCTGTCGACCTCTGGTACCACGTCGGTCCGCTTAACGAGCGGCCGGGACGCACGGGTTTTGCGCACCTCTTTGAACACATGATGTTTGAAGGCTCGGAGCACGTTGGCGAGAAGGCGCACATCAAGTTTGTGCAGGGCGCGGGCGCGACAGATGTGAACGGAACCACCGACTTCGATCGCACCAACTACTTTGAGACCATGCCCAGCAATCAGCTCGAGCTTGCCCTTTGGCTGGAGAGCGATCGCATGGGCTTCCTGCTCGAAGGCCTGGATCGAGTCAAGCTGACCAACCAGCGCGATGTGGTGCGCAACGAGCGCCGCCAGGGCGAAGGCCGTCCCTACAGCGTGGCCAACGAGAAGGTCACGCAACTGCTATTCCCCAAGGGCCATCCGTACTACGGCGACGTGATCGGCTCGCATGCTGATATTGAGGCGGCACGCATCAACGATGTTCGAGACTTTCACCAGCAGTTCTACACGCCAAACAACGCCAGCATCGCCATCGCGGGAGACTTCAAGCCGGAGCAGTTGAAGGCGCTGTTGACGAAGTACTTCGGGCCCATCCCGGCCGGTCCTAAGGTAGATCCGGTGACCGCGGCCACCGTGCCCACGCCTCCCATCACCGAGCAGAAGCGCGCTACGGTGACCGATACGGTCAAGCTGGAACAAGTGGACATTGGCTTCCTGACGCCGGCTGCGTTTACGCCGGGCGACGCCGACGTGGAGTTGCTGACCAATGTTCTGGGCCAGTCCTCGGCCAGCCGGCTTTATGACACGCTGGTGCGAAAGCGGCAGATCGCCCAGTCGGCGACATGCTATGAGGATTCGAAAGAGCTGATATCCACAGTGGAATGCTCGCTGACGGCCAAGCCGGGAGTGAAGCTCGACGAACTCGAAGCGGCTTTCTGGGACGAAGTGGCCAAGCTGCAGAAAGACGGCCCGACACAGGAAGAGGTAGATGCCGTGCGTACGGCGAATCTGACCCAGACCATCACCGGATTGCAGCGGCTGGGTGGGTTTGGCGGCGTGGCCGACATGCTGGACCGGTATAACCAGTACACCGGGGATCCAGGCTACCTGAGCAAAGATCTGGGGCGCTATCAGGCCGTGACCGTTGCGAGCCTGAAAGAAGCCGCGGTCAAGTATCTGGACAAAAATCACGCGGTGGTTGTCTCCTGCGTGCCGGGGAAGAAGGTTGTTGACGACGTACCGCGCAGCCCGGAAGACACCGACAAGGATGCCAAGCTGACGGCACCCTATCCGCCGGAATTTGAGACCGCTCAGGACTGGCGCAAGGCGCCGCCCAAGGCGGGGCCGGAATTGACTTTCCACCTTCCCGTGCCGGCCACATTCACGCTCAAGAACGGCCTGCCGGTGTACCTGGTTCACGATGGCAACCTGCCGGTGCTGAGTGCAGCGGTGGTTTCCCGCGCCGGCGGCGAAACGAATCCAGCGGATAAGCCGGGACTGGCTGACTTCACAGCCTCTATGCTTGCCGAAGGGACAGCGACGCGGACCTCAGCCCAGATCGCCGAAGAAGCGCAGCGCCTGGGTACACGCATCGGCGTCTTCGCGTCGATGGATGGAACCAATGCCGGCGTCACGGTGCTGACCAACCACGCTGATGGGGCGCTGGAGCTGCTGTCCGATGTGCTGCTGCACCCTGCCTTCAAAGACGATGACCTGGAGCGCATACGCAAGCGGCGCATGTTGTCAATTCAGCAGGAGGGTGATTCCGCCGGGGCGATCGCGCAGCGCGTGGGGCCCAGGCTGCTGTATGGCGATACGCCTTACGGATTCACCGCCTCGGGTACCGTCGACAGCGTGAAGGCGATCACGCGGCAGGAGATGCAGGACTTCTGGGCGAACCACTACGGTCCCGGCGATTCGGCGCTGGTCCTGGCTGGCGATGTCTCCGAAGCTGAGGCGCGCAAGCTGGCCGAGAAGTATTTCGGCGCCTGGTCCGGGCCGGCCAAGGGCGAGGTAAATCTGCCTGCTCCTCCGGCTGAGCCGTCGTTGAAGGTGGTGCTGGTGGATAAGTCCGGCTCGCCGCAGACTGCGTTGTTTGCCTACGGCCTGGGCGTGCCGGGAACGGTGCCGGACCTGCCCGCGCTGCGGGTGATGAACTACACCCTGGGCGGCAGTTTTGGCAGCCGCATCAACATGAACCTGCGCGAAGTTCACGGCTACACCTATGGCGCGAACTCCCGTTATGCGCTGTATCGCGAAGGCGGTCCGTTCATTGCCGGAGGCTTGGTGAAAACCGACGTCACGGCGCCTGCGGCCAAGGAGCTTCTTACCGAACTGCGTCGCATTCAGACAGAATTACCGACGCCCGAAGAGCTGAAAATGGCCAAGGATGCGAGCATCCAGTCGATTCCGGGTCAGTTTCAAACCATGGACGCGACCGCCGGCGCCATGAGTTCGATCTTCCTCTACAAGCGGCCTCTGGATTACTACTCGAAACTTCCTGATGCCTACCGTGCGGTAACCGCCGAGGATGTCGCCAAGGCGGCGCAGGCAGACGTCCATCCCGATCACCTGATCATCGTCGCCGTCGGTGACAAGGCCAAGATCGAGCCTGGTCTGAAGGAAGTCAATCTGGCTCCCATGGAGTATGCAGATCCGCTGGGCAATCCTGTGAAATAGCCAGAAACGAGCCGAAACGACATTGCTAGGAGCTTTCCTGGCTTTGTCGTTTTGCTGTCGCAACCATGCGCCCATGCATCGGCGGCAAGCAAAAGGGAACGCCGCAACAAGCCCGACCCAGTTCTCCCGGCGATATCGACGCCTGGGTCGCGTACCATATTCCCATGGAAGAATTCAGTCGGATCAAAAGGCTGCCGCCGTATGTGTTCAACATTACCGGCGAGATGAAAGTAGCGGCGCGACGGCGCGGCGAGGACATTATCGACTTCGGAATGGGCAATCCCGACGGGGCGACGCCCGCGCACATTCTCGACAAAATGATCGAAGCCGCGCGCAAGCCGGTGACTCACCGCTACTCCGTATCGAAGGGCTTGCCACGCCTGCGCAAGGCCATCGCCAACTGGTACGGGTCGCGCTACAACGTCGATCTCGATCCAGCGACCGAGACCATCGTGACGATTGGTTCGAAGGAAGGCATTGCGCACCTGTGCCTTGCGATTCTCGATTCGAATGACACAGTCGTGGTGCCCAATCCCAGCTATCCGATTCACATCTATGGACCGGCGATTGCCGGAGCGCATGTGGTCAGCGTGCCGATTCACAACCAGGGGCAGTTTCTCGCCGAGCTTGAGAACCTCATCCCGCGCATGATGCCGCGGCCCAAGGCTTTGATCGTGAATTTCCCGTCGAATCCGACAACGGAATGCGTCGAGCTACCCTTCCTTGCCCGGCTCGTTGAGATGGCCCGCGAGTTTGGCTTCTATCTCATTCACGACCTGGCCTATGCGGACATCGCCTTCGATGGGTACAAACCGCCTTCGGTCATGCAGGTGCCGGGGGCGAAAGACGTGGCCGTTGAATTCTTCACCTTGTCGAAGAGCTACAACATGCCGGGCTGGCGAGTCGGCTTCATGGTGGGCAATTCCACGCTGGTCAATGCGCTGGGACGGCTCAAGAGCTACTTCGACTACGGCACGTTCACGCCCATCCAGGTAGCGTCGATAGCCGCGCTCGAAGGCCCGCAGGAGTGTGTCGCGCAGATCTGCGAAACCTACCGTAAGCGCCGCGACGTTCTGGTGGAAGGTCTGAACCGGGCGGGGTGGGCAGTGACGCCTCCGCGGGCGACGATGTTTGTCTGGGCGCGCATTCCTGAGGCCTTTCGTGAGCTGGGATCGCTGGAGTTCAGCAAGCTGCTGCTCACCGAGGCCAAGGTTGCAGTCAGTCCCGGCATCGGATTCGGGGAATATGGCGACGGGCATGTGCGCTTCTCGCTCATCGAAAATGAGGAGCGGACACGCCAGGCGATGCGCGGCGTTCGCGCCATGCTGGCAGGAGTGCGCATGGCAGCGGCCAGGGATTAAGCACGCAGTGTGGGCAGCCACATCTGAGTTTTTCCCATCCAAGTTCTGATTGGAGAATCAGATGAAGCTTTGGCAGAAGATTGGCCTGATCACGCTGTTGATGGTGGTGCTGCTGGGTGCGCGGATATTTTTCCTGTGGAAGGCGCGGCAGGATCCCGGCGCCATCGCTCGGCAGGAGGAACAGGAAGCGTCCAAACCCATACCCAAGGACGATCTCGCCGTGGTGCGGCAACTCTTCCTGAGCAGTTTTGACGCAGCCAAGCAACTCGAAGGAACAACCGTCTGGGTCAAGGCGGGCTACTCGCTGCCCTACTACCCAGTAGTGGACGGGCAGATTCAGTTTGGCAAGCGCGTAGGCGTGCTGCCCGCGGCGGAGAAGCTGACCATAGCCAAGATCCAAAAAGCCAAAGTGCCGGCTAAAGAAAACAACCGGGTTCCGCATGGCAGCCAGCAGTACTTTGCCGTCTTCTCGCTTCCAGATGAAAAGCCTGCAAGCGGTGACAGCAAGTCAGCATTCTATGCGGCGCCCATCGGGTATGCCGAAGGTGGCAACGAAACCCTGTTCTGCGACCAGCTTTTCTACTACGACGATCCTCGAACGATCTATGACAACTGGCCCAAAGATGTGTGGACGGCCGTCGCCGCGCACACGCCCACCGTGGGAATGAGCGAAAACCAGGCGCGCATGGCTGTCGGCATCCTGATCGATAGCGACTCCACCAGTATCGGCAACCGGACGGTCACGTATGACGTCGGCGCCAAGAAGTGGACGGTCACGTTTGTCAACGACAAGGCGACCGCAGTTAAAGAGACGACGGGAACGTAGGCAGCGGTCATTTGCCACGAACGATCGACTTTGAATCTCCGGGCTGCCCATTCCATCCAATAGCGGACGAAGAAGCTGAAGGCGAGGCTTGTGGGATGACGACGGCGGAAGAGGCTGCAAAAACTCCGGTTAGGCAAAGAGGCATCCAGGCGCCGGGCTACCGGCTGCCGGCGACAGCGCATGTGGGGCGGGTGCGGCTTGCCGTTTCTGACCTCGAAAGGTCGGTCGCCTTTTACCGCGATGTGATTGGGTTGACGGTGATAGCGCGGGAAGGGGACTTGGCGCGACTGGGCGCGGGCGAACAGGTTTTGTTGGAACTTGAAGCGCTCCCAGGCGTGCAGCCCATTCACAGCGGCAAGCGTCTGGGGCTTTATCACACGGCTTTTCTTCTGCCCAGCCGAGAAGACTTGAGTGCGTTCGTACGCCATCTATGGAAGCAGGGCGTACGCTTTGGCGCCGGCGACCACCTGGTCAGCGAGGCGCTGTACTTGGTCGATCCCGACGGGCTCGAAGTTGAGGTATACGCCGACCGCCCACGCGAAACGTGGACCTTTGACGGACCTGAATTGCAGATGACGACAGAAGCGGTGCGGTTCGCGGAACTACCCGTCATGCCCAAAAACGCGTGGCAAGGCGCTCCGGTGGGAACGACTGTCGGTCATGTGCATTTGTACGTGGGCGACCTGAAGGCAGCGGCGGACTTCTACCATGCCGGGCTGGGGCTGGATATCATGACGTGGCGCTTTCCAGGCGCGCTGTTTACTTCGGCGGGCGGCTATCACCATCACGTTGGGTTGAACACCTGGGCAGCCGCGTCTCCGATCGCTGCAGAAACCGATGCGCGCATGCTGTTCTGGGAACTGCTGCTGCCGGACGCCGATGAGATTGAGCGCGTATCGGCCAGTCTCCGCCATGGCGGGTTTACAGAAATGGTCGGGTCGACGGGCACCCGCACATTTAAAGATCCCTGGGGAATCGGTGTGGCCCTGGGATCGTTCTAAAAGATGTCTCGGTACACGGCGAGAGTCTTCTTCGCGGTGGCTTGCCAGGTGAATTTGGCGGCTTGTCGAAGCGCGCGCTGGGCAAGATCTGAGCGCAGAGTCGAATCGCTGAGCAGGCCGCGGATCGCGTTGCTCAATTCGGGCGTGTTGGTGGGATCTATCAGCCAAGCGCCGTTGCCCGCCACTTCGGGAATGGACGATAGATTGCTCGTGACCACGGGTACACCGCAAGCCATGGCTTCAAGCACCGGCAAGCCAAACCCCTCGTAGAGCGACGGGTACACGAAGACCTCGGCGGCGGAGAGAAGCGTGGCTTTGTCGTCCTCATCGACGAAGCCAGGAAAGACCACCCGCTGCACGAGACCCTGCCTCGCGATCGCCGCCTGCAGATTTTCAAGGGCATTCTTCCAGCCTCTGCCGCCGGCCAGCACCAGGCCGAGGTCAGGAAACTCAGGGGCGATCGCGGCGAAGGCGGCAAGCAGCGCATCCAGATTCTTGCGTGGTTCGATGGTGCCGATGTAGAGCAGGAAACGGCCCGGCAATTTGTACTTTGCGCGCACCGCGCGCAGACGCTCTGGATCAAGCACCGGGCGAAAGGCGTCGCTCTTGCCCAGGGGAACAACGGCGCTGGCATGATGCATGGGCCCAAGCAGGCGAATGCAGTCGCGCTGCGCCGAGGCGGAGACAAAGATCGTCGCGTCCGCCAGTCGCCGCGCGGCGCGAATGAAGAAGCGAAAATAAACGATCTTGATGCGCTCATGCACTTCGGGCAACAAGTACGAGGTCATGTCGTGAATCGTCACCACCTGCCGCGTGCCGAAGCGAAGCAGTGGAAACGAATAGTGCAGCGAATGGATCACATCGATCCGATGGCGCTGCAGCACGAATGGAAGGATGAGTTGTTCATAGGCAAAGCGGAGCGGCAGCTTGCGAAATAGATGCGCGGGCAGGCGGATCAGCGTGACATTGTCCGCACGATGGGCGAAGTCAGGGTCGTCGTCGTGGCAGAGCAGAAAGAAATGGATGTTCGCGGCATTCGGACTGGCCAGCAGGCATTCGACTAGGTTCTTCGCATAGACGCCAACGCCGGCCTTTTCTTTGCGAATGCTAAGCGTCTCGATGAGAACATTCATCCGGCTGGTTCCGGCGCTGACTCGGAAGGCGGCTCTCCGATAGCCGGGGAGGGCGCCGCCAGCATCGCCAGCAGAGCGGGCTCATCGATGGTCGCAACTTTCAACTCCTGCGCCTTGGCCAGCTTGCTGCCTGCATCTTCCCCAACAACGAGGTAGCTGGTCTTCTTGCTGACGGAGCCGGACACTTTGCCGCCCGCTGCTTCGATCTTCTCCTTTGCCTCTTCGCGACTCAGGGTGGAGAAGGTACCGGTGAGGACGAAGGTTAGGCCTTCGAGCTGATTGCTCTTCTGCTTCCTCTCCGCGGTCATCTTCAGGCCGAGCTCAGCCAGGCGCGCGACCAGCGCACGGTTCTGCGGAATTTCGAAGAAGTCGTGCACAGCTGCGGCCACTTTCGGTCCGATCTCCTGCACCTTGACCAGTTCGTCAACAGAAGCATTAGAAACTGCGTCCATGCTGCCGAATTCTGACGCCAGCAATTCAGCAGTGCGTTCTCCCACGAAGGGAATCCCCAAGCCCATGAGCACCCGCGCAAGTCCTGCGTTCTTGGAATTGGCAATCTGCGCCAGAACCGCCTCCGCGGATTTCTTCCCGACCCGTTCCAGGGTCAGCAATTGATCTTCAGTCAACGTGTACAAGTCAGCGATGGACTTGACCAGGCCCGACTCGAGCAATTGCTGGGCCAGTACCTGGCCGAGGCCTTCGATGTTCATCACGCCGCGATGCGAGAAGTACATCAGCGATTGCCAGAGCCGGGCTGGGCAGTCGATGTTGATGCAGTACGTATCGACCTCGCCTTCGGCTTTCTCGACGGGCTGGTGGCAGACCGGGCAGTGCGTAGGCAGTACGAAGGGCACTGTGCCCTCGGGATGTTCGGCGTCGACGATCACCTCGACAATGTTGGGAATCACGTCGCCCGCCCTCTGTACCCGCACCCAGCTGCCGCCCATAATGCCCAGCCGGGCGATCTCATCCGCGTTGAACAGGCCAACATTCGTCACGGTGACGCCGCCCACGACGACCGGAACCAGGACAGCCAGCGGCGTCAGTTTGCCGGTGCGCCCTACCGTGATTTGAATTTCGCGTACCTGGGTGACGGCGGCCCGTGCAGTGAACTTGTAGGCAATTGCCCAGCGCGGAGCGCGGCCGGTGTAGCCCAGCCGCAACTGCGTCGCCTGGGAATCGACCTTGATCACCACACCATCGATCTCATAACCCAGCGAGTCGCGGCTCTCTTCCGTCTTTGCAAGGAAGGCGAGAATCTGGTCGACGCTTTTGAACGTATCGCGATGGGGATTCACGCGAAAGCCCAGGCTGGTCAGCGTTTCCAGCGTTGCATGCTGGCCGGCGGGGTTGTATTCGCCATTGATGACCAGGAAGTAGCCGTAGAAATCAAGGCGGCGTTTGGCCACCAGTTGCGTGTCCAGTGTACGCAGCGTGCCGGCAGCGAAGTTGCGCGGATTAGCCGCTGGCGCCTGCCCGGCTGCGACGCGTTCTTCGTTGGCTTTCTTGAAGGCGTCGAGCGGCATGACGACTTCACCCCGGATCTCGAAGCCAGCTTTAACCTCGGGGCCGGCGTCTTCCGAAGAATCAAGATGAGCCTTGTGAATTTTCGCGGAAGGAATACTCAATGGCACGCTGCGAATGGTGCGCACGTTGGTCGTGACATCCTCGCCGATCGAGCCGTCGCCGCGAGTCAGGCCTCGCACCAGGTGCGCCTCGCCTCTTGCGTTGATCTCGTAGTGCAGCGCCAGGCTGAGGCCGTCCAGCTTCAGTTCGGCTACGTAGACGACGGGCAAATTGCCGGCAAGGTCGTGAACCCGCCGGTCCCAGTCGCGCAATTCCTCCTCGTTGTAAGCGTTGTCCAGGGACAGCATGGGCCGCGAATGCGCTACCTTGGCAAATCGCTCGGCGGGCGCGCCCATGACGCGTTGCGTGGGCGAATCGGGTGTGAGCAGATCGGGATGCTCAGCCTCAAGCGCCTTGAGTTGGTTCATCAGCGTGTCGTACTCCTGGTCGCTGATGGTTGGCGCGTCCAGGACGTAATACTGGTATTCGTGATGGCGCAGGTGGTCGCGCAGTGCCGCGACCTGAGTAGCAGGATCTGCGGCAGGGTCAAGGCGGGGAAGCGGCGTTACACCCGCCTCTGCCGGCGTCAACAGTGCTTCGTCTTGGGAACCGGGATTTTCTGAACTGGCGTCGTGCTTTACGGCGGACATGGCGAGGATTATAACTTTTGCCTCTCCCACGCTGTGTTCTGCTTGCGGCAGGATGGAAACGAAGCGTGCACCAGCACCTCGTGAACTTTGACATACTCTGAGACGTATCTGTGTTGAGGAGAAACGAACATGGCCGGCTACCCGAATCTCAGTCCTCAGGCAATTTTTCAAATGCAGTATGAGTCCGTTCGTCGCGATGAGGTAGTGGGCGTGCTCTTGGCGCTGTTTCTAGGCTGCTTTGGGATCCATCACTTTTACCTCGGCCGCGTCGGCCTCGGAATTGTATATTGCTGCTTCTGCTGGACGGGGATCCCGGCATTCCTCGGATTGATTGAATGCTTCTTTATGCCGGGCCGGGTTCGCGCCTACAACGCGGTCCAGGCGGCCGGACTGGCAGCCGCGCTGGGTCTCACGATTCCGATGTGGGGCGGTTATCCCGGCTGGGTTCCAGCCGCCGCTCCGGTTCAAGGCTCCGCCAGCTATCCCGCAGCCCAGGCGACAGGCCTTGTCCCCGTAAGCTCCAGTCTGGAAGGTTCGCTTGTGGCTTGCGGAAATTGCGGCCACGCGAATGGCGCTCATTCCAGATTCTGTGCCAATTGCGGGTCCAGTCTAGTGACCAGACCGGCTTGAGCGACCCACGGAACGTTGAATCCTTGGACCGACTCCGGCGGCGAATCACCCTGATCTCTCATCCGTTGCTTGCGCTACTCCATTTCGAGTGCCAAGGCTCACAAAATTCTTGGTAGGATACGTTCTGTCCCCTTTCCCCGAAATCGGAGCGACGGTGTACGTGCGTTCGGTCCTTGAAACTTCGTCAGAAACTGTTGCGCGGCCGCGTCTGCGATGGGTGCTGCTCGCTTTTGTCGTTGCGGCGCTCGGATTCTGGAGGACCTACCACGGGGGAATTGGCGGAATGTGGGCTGAGGATCTCCCCATCTATGTCGGCGCGGTTAGAGATTTTCTCAGCGACAGGAATCCTTACAATCTATCGCATGCCCCCATGTTCTTCTTTTACCCGCCGTTCTTTCTGGAATTGACGGGGGTGCTGTCGCGCCTCGTGCCGAATGGCTGGGGAGGGCGCCTTTACGAATTGCTGGACATTGTGGCAATTTTTGCGCTGCCGCTTGTCCTGGCAAGGTACTTTTTCCGCCAGCGATGGCTGGGTCCGCTTTTCGCTCTGCTGGTCTTCTTCGTCTCGCCGCGTTTCACCGGTGTTCTGGCCTTGTTCGGGCTGAATATTGCCTCCACGCTGTATTGCCTTGCGTTTGTCGCGGCAGTGCCGGGTCTCAAAAGGAATCGCTGGGAGTGGTTTTATCTTGCCGTTATTTTCGCCGCCCTCATCAAGATCACGTTTCTCGCATTGCTCCTGCTCTCGCTTCTTGCGGCCCGGCGGCAATGGCTGCGCAGCGTCACCTGTGCCGCCGTGGTGGTGCTGGCCAACCTTGGGGAGCGGGAATTGTGGCCGCAGCTTTACAGTGGCTATCAGTGGAGCCTCCAGCAGGGCATTCTGCTCAATCACAGCTACGGCTACGGACTTTTCGGGATTGTCGCCACCTACTTCCCGAGCGGAGGCAAGGGGGTCGGTCTGCCCCCGTACTTGGTTTCCGGCCTGATCTCGGCGACGCTGCTGTTGCTGATGTTTACCCTGCGCTGGCAGATGGAGCGAGGCGGCGTATTCGCCGAGTGGAAGGATAACGCGCAGGACGGCCGCTGGGGACTGTGGCTGGCTCTCGTGCTCATGACCATCATCCTGGTCAATCCCCGGCAGATGCAATACGACGTGGATATCGCTTTGTTTGCGGGATTCGTGGTGTGGATCACGGTACTGCGAACCAGCCGCCTGCTTCTGCTGCTGATTGTGTTGTTTGTTCCCTCTATCTTTGCGCGTTGGATCATCGCCAAGCCGGCCATGTACGGGATGTACGACACATTTCTTTTGCTGATAACATTCGGCCTTGGCTTTGTCTGGGTGCGGCGCGAAGTCGAACGGAATCGCCAGAAGAGTAGTACGTCCATGGTCAACGGCTGACGGACGCTGGATCATGTTCAGCTTTTGAGAATTCGTGGGGCGCAAAAAAGCCGCTTCATCGCGAAGCGGCTTTTGTGTGCTTTTTCGCCATTACATGTTGGCGTGGCCGGAGCGCATGTCTTCGTTGAAGGTCGGCTTGGTGATGGCCATCGCCTTTTCCATTCGCGCGCGGAACTGGTCCGCTCGGCTGATCAGCAGGGGCGTGGGCGCAGCGTATTCGCCGGAGAGGCTTAGAAGCCCCTGGCCGGCTTCATCCTTCGCCATGCGAAGCAATTCCGACTCGGTTGTGTTCAGGTATTGCGCATCCCGTGGATCCGCAATCCACACCGGCTGGCTGTTTCCCAAAACGCCGGAGAGCCAGTAAGTCTTGAGCAGCAAATACTCCAGCCGGGAGGCGTCATCCGTCTCGGTAAAGATGAATTTGTGCTGCCAGCGGCTGTAATACCGCGTAGTTACGGGGACCGGCTGGCGGTTGCCGCTCTTGACCAGCTCCAACTGTCCCTGGTCGATCGTCTTGCGCACGGCGTTATACAGAAAGGTCTCCGCGTAGGGTTGTTCAGGAGCCGGCACGATCTCGGCGAAGGTGACCGTCATCGACGCCGAAATCTTGGCGTGCAGCGGCGAATTTGTGCCGTCTTCCAGGTGAATTTCGCCGTGCACGATGAACGTGTCGGCGCCTGACGTCGACCGGTGAAACGGCCAGCGGAAGTTGCGGAACGAGATTGGCAGACCCTCCAGCGTGACGTACGCGTCCGGCCGCGGATTGCGCAGCCGCTTGGCTTCCTCGGCCAGATGCTGGGTCATGGCGGGAAGCAAGTCCGGCTTGTTGAAGTCGAAGTATTCGCTCAGCTCCAACTGCAGGCTGCGCGCCGGGTCGGCGGCCAGGGCCAGCTGAAAAACAGCCGTGGGATGGCCGTGGAAATCTTTGCCTTCGGTGGTCGAAACAAGCTGGAGTCCTGCCTGGCGGGAGGCGGTGGCCATGGCATCGGTTAGTGCGGTCTTCAGTGCGGTCATGCGGAATCCTTCGCTGCTACTGCCCACATTTTACCTGCTGCCATCAAGCCACCGCTTCAGCAGGGTTTTGCAGACTGCTTCAGTACGACTGACCGTTGCCGTGGACCTTGGTGTTCTCCACCCAGTTGCCGGGTAGAATCCCGTTGGGATTGGTGTTGGGATCGTTGGTCTGGTACCACTGCGTCTGGTTGCCGGTGGTGTTGGACCAGGTGTGTCCGTACGCGCTTGAAACCTTCGCCGTGCCGCCCGGGCCCGCGACCGTCTGCTGATCGAGCGAGTAGTCGACCCAGTCGGAGGTCGCCGTGGTGCGCGCGTTCATGGCGTTGTTGGCATTGTTCATGGAGCTGTGGAAGGACGATTCCTGCTGCTTCATAAAGGCTGCGTGATTGCGCTGCGAGCTGGCCATGAACTGCTCGTGCTGCTGGCGGAGCATGGCGTTGCCGGCCTCTTGCTGGCGGTGGAGTTGTTCGAAGCGTTGTTGATCCACCGCAGCCTGGTGTCGCAGCACCTGCTGCAGCCAGGCGTCCTCATGCGGGGTGCGTACCAGGTCGTGAGCGTCGACGAGCGCGGCCAGCGCATCCAGCTTGCCTTTGGGCGCGCGCAGGACGTCGACGTGGGCCGAGCAGCCTCCACCTGCGAGGGCGCCGGTGCTGTTATTTACCCGGCATTCGACGTACACGCGCAGACGCTGCTCGATGACGAAGGTGCCGTTCGGCGTCTCGACGCGGACCGCGGCCGCCGTGGCGGAGCCTTTGATGTTTGGGCTGATGTGCGACATGTTGTTGGCCACGCCGTCGACGCGCTTTTGGTAGGAAGGGGCGATCGCCATCGGGCCGATCACGCGCATGCCGTTGCCGGCGACCATCTCTTCGTAATGCTTCAGGAATTCTTCAGCGGTCAGGGGCTTCCCGTAGTCGAGACAGCCGTTCGGCGCCTTCATCTTCATGTTGGGGTGGTAGGTCCATTCGAAGGTGGGCTCGAGTCGCATCTCGTTGAGTCCGTCCGGCGAGTAGGCGCGGAAGACGGGCATCGGGATGTTGGAGCACTCGGGCCCGGGCAGGACTGTGCCCTGGAACTTCCAGCCGGCGGGGATGGTGATGGTGAAGGCTTTCATCCCGTAGGCGGGGTCGGTGATGTTGACGGTGGTGAGATTGTCCGCCTGCGCGAGCCGCCCCGGGCCAAAGAAGGCGAGGGCGATCGCGCCGAACGAAAGGAGCGAGGGCATCAAAGGACGCGGCATGGGTCTCTCCTGGGGAGGGGACATCCGAGGCCGCTCTTGCCTGTAGTCGGAAGGGGACCTTCCGCGAACGCTGCGGCTTCTACTCCATACCGCGCAGCGAGGGTGGAAAAGCCCTCATCCGGGGTGGCTGAATGCCAAAAGCTACGCCCATCCGGATTTGCCAAACGTAACATGACGTGTTACACTAAGGCTGTGATTCGGTCTTTCCGGCATCGCGGCATTGAGCAATTCTTCAAAGCCGGATCGAAGGCCGGCATAAAGCCGAAACATGAATCGCGACTCAGAATCCTTCTGACGACTTTGAATCTGGCATCGACGCCGCTCGATATGAATCGGCCTGGTTGGGGATGGCATCCGTTGAAGGGCGACCTGGAAGGACATTGGTCGGTTTCGGTGAATGGCAACTGGCGACTGACGTTTTCGTTCGAGGATGCCGATGCAATTCTTATTGACTATCAGGACTACCACTGAAGGAGCGCTCCGATGTCCGTGATGCACAATCCCGCAAGCCCTGGCGAATTGCTCAAGGAGTTCCTGGGCGACATTACGGTGACACGGCTGGCCGAGCACATTGGCGTTGCGCGGGCGACGATTTCCCGCATTCTGAATGGACGCACGACCGTGACCGTGGATCTCAGCATTCGACTAGGCGAGGCGCTAGGGCTGTCGCCGGATTTCTTTTCAAAGGCGCAGCTACAGTATGACCTGTGGGTGGAATCGCAGAAGAAGCGGACGCGGATCAAGCCGCTGGCGGCGTAACGCAGCCCGAACCGAACCTATACCCAATGCTCCTTCTAGCTTAAAAGCTGCTCGCCGATCAGCAGCACCCAGATTTGCAGTTCGGTGGAACGATCGCTCAGGTCCAAGCTGCAAAGTTCCGCAGCGAGAAGCTCCCAAGCCTTTTCTATAATCGACGAGCCAAGTATTACTTCCCTAAGCGATGAACGGTACTTGGACTTTCTCCAATCCAACTCCTCGGCACGGCGAACCAGCCACTCGGCGAGCGTCACCAGCGCCTTGTCCGGAACCCGTGGCTCGAGTTGAAGAGCGAACCAAAGCAGCGCTATCGCGTAGCCGCAAATCGAAGGGTTGTTACCCTCAGGCTTGGAATTCAGGATGAGCCACGAGAAATTCTGGGCGGTGATCAAGCGGAAGTCTTCAGGCAACGACCGCAAACTCCAAATCAATTGAATGGAAGTGGCGCCCGTGGAGCCGTCGTTATAGCTGTAGCTGTAGGGCGGATGTTCGGCTCGCAGGATGGCAGCGCAGGCAAATGCACGCATCCAGTGGCGAAACACTACCCTTTCGATAGGCTGCACATCCGGAAGCTCGGGCTCTGACCAGCGGATCAGTTCCAGTGCCTCCATTGGGAATCGGACCAAGTCCTTGGGAAATGTGCCAGTTTCCCGAACCTGCTGGAGTGCAACGAGATACTTCTCTGAATCCATGCCGTAATCCGCCATGGAGATAGCTTCGAGCATCTCGTCGCTCACGTGCGCAGAAATGACGCGCAGCAGCACATCCGGGTCGGGATCGAATTGTTTCAGAAGGTTAGCGATCATTGCGCACACGCCCACCCTTGACGCAATAGCCCGTAAAGGATGGGGCAACCAGCATTGTGGTTATCGCACAATGGGCGACCTAGTGCGTAAACTCGACGGAGACGGCGGTGCGGGCGGCTTCGGTGCGGGCGGCATTCTCGTCCAGGCGGCCAAAAATCATTTTGCCGCTGGCCGTCTGCAGCACGCTGGTCACGGTGATCTCGACGTTGCGGCCGATGACGCGGCGCGCATGGTCGACGACCACCATCGTGCCATCATCCAGGTAGCCAACGCCCTGGTTGTATTCCTTGCCCTCTTTGAGGATAAGGATGTTCATCTTCTCGCCGGGCAGCACAACCGGCTTGAGCGCGTTGGCCAAGTCGTTCACATTGAGGACTTCGACGCGATGCAGCTGCGCCACCTTGTTCAGGTTGAAGTCGTTGGTGACCACCTTGGCGTCCCACTTCTTGGCCAATTCGAGCAGCTTGAGGTCGACTTCCTTGATGGAAGGAAAATCGTCGGGCACGATCTGGATCTGCAGGTTGTGGTTGGATTGCATGCGCTGCAGCATATCCAGCCCGCGGCGGCCGCGCTGGCGCTTGGAGCTGTCGGTCGAGTCAGCGACCACTTGCAGTTCGCGCAGCACAAACTCGGGAATGACGTAGATGCCGTCCATGAAGCCTGTATCGGCCACATCGGCAATACGCCCGTCGATAATGACCGATGTATCCAGTACCTTGAAGCTCTTCTTGCTGATTTTCTCGCCCGTAAAGACGGTGCCCAGCGCGGCAGGATTGAGCAGGTCACCCTTGCTCGTCCCCACCAGCAGGCCTACATAGGTCATCAACATCAGCACGAAGACCTGGATGGTTGCCGACGTTGGTCCGGCAGGCAAAGCCGAGCGCAATACCAAGCAGAACAGCGACGCTCCAACAATGCCAAGCACCGAGCCCGTCACCGCACCGATGAGGCGGCGAAGGTTCAGCGCGCGAACCCGCAACTCAAAAACAATGACAGCCGCAGAGGCGAGGGCGCCCAGTCCGGCCGCGAGAGGTCCTGACACTCCAAAGGGTTGAAGGAAAAAACATATCGTCGCAACTACGCCAACAAAGAGAACGCGCAACAAAATAAGATCCATAAAAGTGCAGCTCCCGCCAGGGAGAAAAATCGTCCCGGCATTCCAAGGTGGGAGTATGCATAGACCAATGGAGAATCGTCAAGTTGCGAAAGTTGCAGACATGAAAATATTTAGAGGAATAGTCAACAGCAACTTCTGAGAAGAAGGGAAATATCGGACTGTCTCTTCATAGCTGGAGCGCGTTGCCGCAATCCCACCTTTGCACTCTTTCAAAGAAAGACATTGACTACCATACCAACTAGTTGGTATGGTAGCGAAAGAGTGAGGCATGCGCTTGATGGAAATTGAACATCAGTCGAAACAGAAACTGCTCAACGCCGCCATCGATGTCATACGCGCCAAGGGCTACTCCGCGACCCGCGTTGACGACGTGTGTGAGGTCGCAGGACTAACCAAGGGAAGCTTCTTTCACCATTTCAAAGGCAAGGAAGACCTGGCCCTTTCGGCGGCCGGCTATTGGAGCGAGCGGGCGGCCAGCTTGTTTGCTGAAGCGTCGTACCGGTCCCTGCCTACTCCGCTCGAGCGTCTGCTGGGCTACCTGGACTTCCGTAAAGCCATCCTGCTTGGTGAGGTGAAGGAATTCACCTGCCTGGTGGGCACCATGGTCCAGGAGGTCTACGACACACACCCGAACCTGCGCGCTGCCTGCGAAAAGAGCATCTGGGAGCACGCCGGAACCCTGGAGGCGGACATCGAAGCCGCCATGCGCGAGGTGGAACCCGCCGATCGAAAGAAACTGAACTTCACTGCGGCCGGTCTTGCCCTGCATAGCCAGGCTGTCTTGCAAGGGGCCTTCATTCTTGCCAAGGCGC
>CAILBQ010000360.1 GCA_903832475.1 uncultured Acidobacteriota bacterium
GCGACTCCCTTTCCCGCGACCCAGCCCACCTCCGCGGCTGACGCTCCGCAGCGCGACACCAGTTTCATCGACGCAGATGGACGGGCGCACGTCACGCGCATCGTTCCCGTGCCCACCTACCTGAGCCGGCAATCGCAGTATTGGCTCAAGGAGCCGGTTCCCGACGCCGGTCCGCCTGAGTCCCTGGCCCAGCGCCGCGCCGCCACCGATGCCTGGGCGCTCACCGCCAGCGAAGCCTGGCAAAAGCTCTACCCCGCCACGCTGACCGAAGAGAAGATCGCCGGCGTGCCGGTGCGGATCGTCGTCCCGGCAAACCTCGCAGCTCAGTACAAAGACAAAGTCCTGCTGAACCTGCACGGCGGCGGATTCAACTCCGATTCCGGCTCGTTCACTGAAACCATCCCCATGGCCGGCATGACCGGCATCAAAGTAGTCGCCGTGCTCTACCGGCTGGCGCCAGAAAACCCCTTCCCGGCCGATGTCGACGACGCGCTCGCCGTCTATAAAGACCTCCTGAAGACCCACAAACCCTCCGACATCATCGTCTACGGAACCTCGGCCGGCGCCATCCTGACCGCCGAGCTGGCCGTCAAGCTCAAGCAGACCGGAACCCCGCTCCCCCACGCCATGGGCATCTTTTCCGGCATGGGCGACTTCGCCCGCACCGGCGATTCCCAGGCGCTCTATTCGCTGAAAGGCTTTTCCGGCCATCTCGATGTGCCCGACGATTCTCCGCACGACCCGTATTACACCGGCAAGACCGATCCCAAAGACCCCATCCTCTCGCCCATCTACGCCGATCTGCACGGCATGCCGCCGACGCTGTTCATCACCAGCGGCCGCGACATGCTGCTGAGCGGAACCATCAACCTGCATCGCGCCTTTTTGAACGCCGGCGACGACTCGCGGCTGATCGTTTACGACGCCCTTCCCCACGCCTTCTGGTACAGCACCAGGCTGCCCGAGGCGCTCGAAGCCAACCACGCCATGGCAGATTTCTTCCTGCAGCAGTTTGGCAAGTAGCAGGCACGGCCCATGCTCCACAACGGACGCCGCAAGCTGCCCTACGATCCCGTCGCCGCCCTGGCCCATCTGCGCCAGTCCGACACGGTCCTGGGCAAGCTCATTGAACGGGTAGAAGCCATCGGCGGCTTCACCTTGAAGCTGGGCCACACCGGCACGCCCTTTACCTCGCTGCTGGAATCGATCCTCTACCAGCAGCTGCACGGCAAGGCCGCCGCCACTATCCACAAGCGCGTCCTCCTGCTCTACGGACCCGACCACCTGACCGCCATTCCCACACCGCAGGCACTGCTCGACACCCCGGAAGAGCTGCTGCGCGGCGCCGGCGTCTCCGGCAACAAGATCAAGGCTCTCAAGGACCTCGCCGCCCGCACCCTGGACGGGACCGTGCCCACCCATGCCGCCATTCAGAAGTTGAGCGACGAGGAAATCATCGAGCGGCTCACCCAGGTCCGTGGCATCGGAACCTGGACGGTCGAAATGCTTCTGATGTTTCGGCTGGGAAGGCCGGATGTGCTGCCGGTGACCGATTATGGCGTTCGCAAAGGCTTTGCCCTCACCTTTCAGCGCCTGCCCAAGTCGCGAGCCATCACGGCGGCCGACCTACCCAAGCCGGAAGTGATGCTGCGCCGTGGCAAGCGCTGGATGCCCTACCGATCCGTGGCTTCCTGGTACATGTGGCGGGCCTGCGACCTGGCCGCCGCCGACAAGAAGCCGGAAGTCGCCAAAATCCCGCTCGCCGAATAGCTTTCCATCACCTCGGCCATGCCAGTTTTCGCGCTTCCCTGGGCGAATCCCTCGCGCGCAAGAAATTTCTCATAGAATAGGCGCTACGGGTTCCAAACCTCCTCTGAAGGAAACCAACGATGGCTACACCCAAGCGCTTTGTCTGCGTGCATGGACACTTTTACCAGCCGCCCCGCGAAAATCCCTGGCTGGAGACCATCGAGACTCAGGATTCCGCTGCTCCCTATCACGATTGGAATGAGCGCATCTGCGCCGAGTGCTACGCCACCAACGGCGCGGCCCGCATCGTCAACAAAGAAAACCAGATCACGCGCATCATCAACAATTACGCCCGCATGAGCTTCAACTTCGGGCCGACATTATTGAGCTGGCTGGCCGACAACGCCGCCAGAACCTACCGCATGATCCTCGATGGCGAGCGCCGCAGCCGCGACTTGTTTCACGGCCATAGTTCCGCCATGGCGCAGAACTACAACCACCTCATCATGCCGCTCGCCAACCACCGCGACCGGCTCACCCAGATTCGCTGGGGAATCGCCGACTACAAGTCTCGCTTTGGCCACGCTCCCGAAGGCATGTGGCTGGCCGAAACCGCAGCCGATACGGAAACACTGCGCCTGCTGGCCCAGGAGGGCATCAAGTTCACCGTCCTCGCCCCGCGCCAGTGCAAACGCGTTCGTCCGCTCGTCACGAAGTCCGACAAGCAAGCCGAATGGACCAACTCTCCCAACGCTACTGTCGATCCCACCCATCCCTATGAGGTTCGCTTCGAATCCGGCCCGTCGCTGGCGGTGTTCTTCTACGATGGGCCAACCTCGCGAGCCATCGCCTTTGAAGGGCTCTTGAATTCCGGCGAGACTTTCGTCAACCGGCTCAAGCAGGGCTTCCTCGACAACAACCAGCCGCAGCTGGTGCATGTTGCCACCGACGGCGAGAGCTACGGCCACCATCACAAGCACGGCGAAATGGCCCTCGCCTACGCCCTGCGTCTGATGGAGCAGGACAAGAACACCAAGCTCATCAACTACGGCAGCTTCCTTGAGCAGTTTCCGCCGCAATATGAAGCCGAAATCTACGACAACTCCTCATGGAGCTGCGATCACGGCGTGGAGCGCTGGCGCTCCAACTGCGGCTGCAACGGCGGCAAGCCCGGCTGGAACCAGCTCTGGCGTGCGCCTCTCCGCGACGCGCTCGACTACCTGCGCGACGAGGTCGCCGTCCAGACCGAGAAAGCCGGAGGCAAGCTGTTCAAGGACGTGTGGGCCGCACGCGACGGCTACATCGACGTGATCCTCGATCGCAGCGATGAGATCGTCGAAGGCTTCCTCGCCGCCTACCAGAGTCATCCGCTCACGGCCGAGGAGCGCGTCAGCGCGCTCAGCATCATGGAAATGCAGCGCCACACGCAGTTGATGTACACCAGCTGCGGATGGTTCTTCGACGAGATCTCCGGCATCGAAACCATCCAGATCATTGCCTACGCCGCCCGCGTGATCCAGCTGGCGCAGGAGCTCTTCCTCGAAGACGTGGCCGGCCTCGAATCGGGGTTTCTGGAGCGTCTGGCCCTGGCCAAGTCCAACCTCCCGTCCTACGGCGACGGCGCCCGCATCTACACCCAGGAATGCCTGCGCATGGAGCTCAGCCTGGAGCAGGTTGCCGCGCACTACGCCATCAGCTCCGTCTTCTCCACCTTCGCCGACGAAACAGAAATCTTCTGTTATCGCATTCACCGCATCTCCTACGAGATTTTGAATTCCGGCCGCGGTCGTCTGGCTCTTGGCCGCGCCCGCATTGAATCGGCGATCACCGGCCAATCGCAGATTTTTTCCTTCGCCGTGCTTCACTTCGGCGACCAGAACATCACCGCGGCAGTGAAGGTCTATGACCCAGCCGACGCGGAAGCCTTCGACAAGGTCTCGAGCCAGGCCCACGACCAGGTGCTGCGCGCCAACTTCCCCGAAGTGATCCGGCTCTTGGACCGCTATTACGACCTGGATTACTCGCTCACCTCGCTCTTCCGCGATGAACAACGCCGCATCCTGCAGATCATTCTGAACTCGACGCTGTCGGACATTGAGAGCTCGCTCAAGAACATCTACGACGACCACGCCAGCCTGTTGCACTACCTGTCACAGGCCGGTCTGCCCAAACCTCCCGCGCTCGCGCTGGCTGCGGGTTTCGCGGTCAATGCCGGACTGCGCCGCGCGCTCGAGGCTGACCCCATCGATCTTTCCCTCGTTCGCTCTTTCCTGGCAATGTCCGACGCCGACGAGGTGAATCTCGATACCCCTACGCTGACCTACATCGCCGATCTGCGCATGAAACGAGCCATGCTGGAATTGCAGATGTCGTCCGGTTCGCTGGAAATCCTGGACCGCGCTCTGAACCTGGCGCGAACGCTGATGGAGCTCCCCTTCGAGCTGAATCTATGGCAGGCGCAAAACATCTGGTACGAGATCCTGCGCAGCTCCACCTACGGCCTGACCGCGCACGATGCCGAAGATCGTCCTCGCTGGAACCGCGACTTCCACGACCTGGGCTGCTGCCTCTCCATCGCCTGCGACGTCATCACGGCTGAGGAGCCTGCCGTCGCCAGCGCCGCGGACTGAACAGCCCTTCTGCCGCGCCGGTTGGCGCTGTCGCGCTCGTTACGATACTTTTGTTTGCAAGCATCAGGGCTTCTGTCGGAACGGGAAAGCGGCGCGGCATGAACAGGATTTCGTGGCTGATTCTTTGGCTGGTTCTCGGCGCGTGTGGATCGCTGCAGGGGCAGACCTACGATCTCACCACCGATCGCATGCCGGTCGCCTACCTGAGCGGCTACTGGCGATTTCATACGGGCGACGATCCCGCCTGGGCCGCACCTGATTTCGACGACTCCCACTGGTCGCTGCTGCACGGTGACCGGCTTTGGAATGCGGCCCCCGAATATGCCGGTTACAGCGGCCTCGCCTGGTATCGCTTCAAGGTAAAAATCCCCGCGAAGTACGACCAGATCTCGCTCGATCTCCCCCACATCCTTACCTGCTACGAGGTCTTCGCCGATGGCAAGCTGCTGGGTACCTACGGCAAGATGCCTCCTCACCCTGTTCCCTACTCGGGCGGCTTCAACAAGATCTACGCACTGCCTCCCGGGCCGCATGCCGATCGCACCGTGGTCATCGCGATTCGCGTCTGGCATTGGCCGGCCTTCAGCCGCTTTTACGGAGGCGGCCCGCTGTATGGCGGTGGCCTGATCGGCAAGAGCTGGGACGTGCAACAGCTCGACGAGCAACTGCGCGGCGACCGTCACTGGATCTTTTCCAGCACGCTTATACTCGCCTTGCTGCAGACCCTGGCCGCGGCCGGCGCGCTGGCGCTGTTCCTGCTGCGCAGGTCCGACCGCGAGTATCTCTGGTTCTCGCTGGTGCTGGCCTCGAGCGCCGGCGTGAGTTGGCTGGCCTTGTCCTATTACTTCAACGAGTGGCCAGTCATCCCACACAACCAGATTGAAGCCGCGCTGATGGGGCCATGCATCAATCTTGCAGAAATTGCCTTCTACTACACGCTGCTCAAGGGCAGGCGCAATCTGCTTTTCTGGGTCGCGGTCGGCGCGAGTATCCTGTCGATCTTCTATCAAGTCATCTTCGGGATGGGAGCTTCCAACACGGCGACGTGGTACCTAGGCCAGGACATCCTCATGCTACCCGTCTATGTGTGGATACTGTCGCTCTTGTTTGTGCGGGCTTACAAGAACTTCGCGGATGCCCGGTTGCTGCTCGCACCCGTGGTCCTGCAAAAAGCCTCTCTTCTGTTTCAACAGTTTTCGATTCTGACCTTCACGCTGGGATGGCAGCAGCGCTTCGATTTCAAAATACGTCTCACCGACTGGCCTTTTCGCATTGAGCTCGTACAGGTCGTGGACGTGCTCTTTCTCATGACGATGCTGGCCATTCTTATCCTTCGCTTCACGCGCACGCGCAGTCACGAAGAACTGTACGCCGTTGAAGTGGAGGGCGCCCGCAGTGTTCAGCAATTCCTCATACCGCAGCAAATGCCTGACATCGCAGGCCTGGTGTTTGAAAGCGAGTATCGTCCAGCGCGCGAAGTGGGCGGCGACTTCTTCCA
>CAILBQ010000361.1 GCA_903832475.1 uncultured Acidobacteriota bacterium
CGAAGGAAAAACAGCAGCCACGGCTGCCAATCCGGTGTGTTGCTGTTCAGCGTGCTCTGCGTCTGACGCAGCGCAAGGTAGTAGCCTTCTTTGCTGTTCTCGATCACGCTCTCAAGGGAACTGTAGGGCACATACGCATAGCCTGCCTGGAGCAGCAGCAGCGTTGTCAGAATCCGGCTCAGCCGGCCGTTTCCATCCTGAAACGGATGAACCGCCAGAAACACGACTGTGAACACCGCGACGATCAGCAGCGGATGCTGTCTATTGTTTGCTCGCACATCTTCGAGCCACGCCAGCAGTTCCGACATTTTTCTCGGCGTGTCGAAGGGCGTTGCCGTCTCGAACACGATGCCGATCATGTTGCCTTCGGAATCGAATGCGGCAACGTCATTGCGGAGCGTCTTGTATTCGCCGCGATGTCGCTCGTCCTTTTCGCTGTAGCGCAGAAGGTCGCGATGAAGTTGCTTCAGGTGACGCTCGGTCAGAGGAATGTCGGCCCATGACTGGAACACCGTCTCCATGACCTCTGCGTAACCCGCCACTTCCTGCTCGTCGCGGGTGGCAAACGCTTTGATATGCAGCCGCCCCAGCAGCGCTTCCACCTCCCGGTCAGTCAGGCGGCTGCCCTCGATGCGCGTGGAAGACCCGATACTCTCGATGGTTGCTATGCGCCGCAGTGCGCTCAGGCGCTCAGGCGCAAGGATACCGAGGGCGCGCCAAGCTCCCTTGAACTCATCCAGCTCCGACAGCAGAGCCAGAAGTTGAGACGTAATCTGGAGGGAATTGGTGTTGACCATACCCAAATATATACCGGTTTAGACCGGATTAGTCACCGGATAAGTCACCTGAATAGACCGGAACAAGGGGGCGCTGCCGCTGGTTTATGACAACCATGATTCGCCCACGGCATACTGGAAACTCATTAATTCTTTTATAAACAATTACTTATGCAGTTCACTCCCACTCAATTGTCTCCGGCACTGATAAGCAACTGAAATAACGAGACTTCTTTTGCGGGTACGCCAAACTTACCGTCAGATCTACCGCCAAAACATTCCGCTTGGGAGCGATAGATGGCGATAGACGCGGAAGGGGTCAAAGTGTTTCAGTAGCCACGCGACCACGTACTCACCTTCTCGACGATGCGCGCCAAATTAGCGCACTAAGTTGAGCTGGCGTGCCAGCAGCATGGACTCGGCCCGCAAAGCGGGAACCCAGCGGTACCACTGCGCATTTTCGTCAGATGAACGGCCGGGTCCGATATCCGCGTATTCGGTAGCAAGATGATGGATGAGCTGTTCCTCGCTATCGCTGGCGAATTTGGGATTTCGCAGCAGCGCCATGCTGAGCATGTCCGCCCATTGCACCACTCGGACTAGGTCTATTTGTCCAGGCTGGCTGAGGGGAGGTAATTGATCGTGGTGATGCAGAATCACTTCGCCAACACTGTCAGGCAAAGACCATTTTTTGCAGGCATGCCAGCCGAGCAGAGTGTGATCATAGCCCAAGGCACTTCGCTCAACCTCCACCAACTCTTCGGGCGCGCTCCAGTGCATGTCATCGATGCGACTGATATCCGCGGGCGCCCCTTCAAACTGAACGAATCGACCGATGTCGTGCAACAGGCCGCACACATACGCCTGGTCGCAGTCGCGCCGCAACGATCGAACGTCCTGGCAGAATCGCGTTGCGAACAGGGCCGTCTGTAGCGAGTGGATCCACAGGAAGCGCTGTGCGTCGGATTTCGGCACAAAGACTTTGACGACCGCCAGAGCCAACACGAAACCGGCACATTGCTCGGTGCCCAGCCTCATTGCGGCCTTTTCGAGGGAGACAATCGGTGTCAG
>CAILBQ010000362.1 GCA_903832475.1 uncultured Acidobacteriota bacterium
CGCTCAGCATCTCTACCCAGAGGGCAAAAGTGACATGCCGTGGTTCGGGACGCCGTATCACCTTTTAGCCGGCAGAATTGTTTATGCGGACCAGAACAAGTCGAGCCCCCTGCTGTTTGTAAAGGTTTGCGGGTCGGTAGGCGACGACGGCGACTGCTGGGTCGCCACCGCTTTATACACATACGAAAAAAGCAATGATCGTTTCGTGCGCGTGTTCCTGAACCTGACGGGACGAAATAACAACCAAGCCACACGTTTTGTCGAAAGCGGCCCGCTGCAGGGAGACATCATCGTTGATAAACCTACGGAGAAGGCGCCCTACACTTACTGGGTTGAAGTTTATCGGGCAGGAGATTCGGGGCAATATGGCCGGATTCTTCGCTACCGTGGTCATACTGTCTACTCAGATGGGAATCCGCTGGCGGTAGCTGATTCCGAGATGCCTGAGATTCTGCATCGAATGGGATTGTGGCAGCCTGGTGATCCATTGCCCGTTCCAGCCCACATGCCTAAAGGATGCAAGACCTTGTTTATGCGGCGTGGAGAGGAATGGTGCAAGTAAGGAGAAGGCCAAGTGGCATCTCTCAGTACGCGGAGGAAAAGCTTAATGTTTATCGAGGCCAGCTCAATAGCGACCCTCGGGGGCTGAAGCCCGATCCTTTCCATTGTTTTATCGGCACGACTGAAGTCGTGCCCTTTCACAAAGCTTTCAGGTATTCGGGATCTGAACAAGCTCACAGGTGATGTATGACGGAGGAGTTAGATGAAGGCGCTGGTGAAGAGCAAGGCGGAAAAGGGATTGTGGCTGGAAGACATTCCGGAGCCGGAGATTGGGATCAACGATGTGTTGATCAAGGTTCACAAGGCGGGGATCTGCGGGACGGACGTGCACATTTACCAGTGGGACGAGTGGGCGCAGAAGACGATCCAGGTGCCGATGGCGATCGGGCATGAGTTTGTGGGCGAGGTGGTCGAAGTCGGTTCGAATGTGAACGACTTTTATCCCGGCGACATTGTCAGCGGCGAGGGGCACGTGGTGTGCGGACGCTGCCGCAATTGCATGGCAGGTCGGCGCCATCTGTGCGCGAATACGCAGGGCGTGGGCGTGAACCGGCCGGGAGCGTTTGCGGAATATATCGCACTGCCGATGACGAATATCTGGCGGCATCATCCGGGCGTCGATGAGGAAGTGGCGGCGATCTTCGATCCGTTTGGGAATGCGGTGCATACGGCGCTTTCGTTTCCGGTGCTGGGCGAAGATGTGCTGATTACCGGCGCGGGGCCGATCGGGATCATGGCGATTCCAGTGGCTCGGCATGCGGGCGCGCGACACATCGTGGTGACGGACATGAATCCGTTCCGGCTGGAGCTGGCGAGGAAGATGGGCGCAACGCTGGCGGTGAATGCGGCGGAGACGACCTTGAAGGACGTGCAGGAACAATTAGGCATGCAGGAAGGGTTCGATGTGGGCCTGGAGATGTCGGGGAATCCCATTGCGCTGCGGGACATGGTGGCCAACATGAGCCATGGGGCGAAGATTGCGATCCTAGGGATTCCGGCGAGAGAGATGCCGATGGACTGGCGGCAGGTGATCTTCAACATGATCACCATCAAGGGCATCTATGGGCGGGAGATGTATGACACGTGGTACAAGATGTCGGTGATGATCGAGTCGGGACTGGATATTTCACCGGTGATTACGCATCGATTCGACTTCAAAGACTTTCAGCTGGGGTTTGACGCGATGATTTCGGGGCAAACGGGGAAGGTTGTGCTTGATTTGACGAATATTCGCTAATTTTGAGGCTTCCTTCTTCCTAATTGACGATTGGTCAGGTCATGGTTGCAGAAGCAGATTCCCCTGAGGGGAATGACAGAAAGAAAAGCAAGGGCAGCAGCAAGAACAGAAGCAGATTGCCTGCGGGAAAGACCAACAAAAAAACAAAGACAAACGCAGGTCCTTCACTACGTTCAGGATCACAGGCTTTTGGGAGGGACGATGTACGGGACGTTCGAAGCGCATGTGCACAAGAGGCTGGACGAGATTGAGAGCGCGGGGCTGACCAAGCGCGAGCGCGTGATTTCGAGCGCGCAGCAGGCGGAGATCACGGTGGCCGATGGGACGCCGGTGTTGAATCTTTGCGCGAACAACTATCTCGGGCTGGCGAATGATCCTTCGATTGTGGCGGCGGCGCGGGATGCGCTGGAGAACTGGGGCTATGGGCTGGCCAGTGTGCGGTTTATCTGCGGGACACAGTCGATTCACAAGCAGCTGGAAGAGAAGCTGAGTGACTTTCTGGGGATGGATGACACTATCCTCTATGGTTCGTGTTTTGACGCCAATGGCGGGCTGTTTGAGACGCTGTTGGATGGGGAAGATGCTGTGCTTTCTGACGAGCTGAACCATGCCAGCATCATTGACGGGATCCGGCTGTGCAAGGCGACCAAGTATCGCTACAAGAATGGCGACATGGCGGACCTCGAGGCGAAGCTGAAAGAGGCCAGCGGGGCGCGGCATCGGTTGATCGCGACGGATGGCGTGTTTTCGATGGATGGATACATTGCCAAGCTGACCGAGATCTGCGACCTGGCGGAGAAGTATGACGCGCTGGTGATGGTGGACGATTCGCACGCCGTGGGGTTTGTGGGCGAGCGCGGGCGCGGGACGCCGGAGTTTTGCGGGGTGGAAGGGCGCGTCGACATTCTGACCGGGACGCTGGGCAAGGCACTGGGCGGGGCGAGCGGCGGGTATACGAGCGGGCGCAGGGAGATTATTCAGCTGCTGCGGCAGCGGTCGCGGCCGTACCTGTTTTCGAATTCGGTGGCGCCGCCGATTGTGGCTGCTTCGCTGAAGGTGCTGGAGCTGGTGGGCGGGTCGGATGATCTGCGCGAGCATCTGCGGTCGAACACGGAGTACTTTCGCGCGGAGATGACCAAGGCTGGGTTTATGCTCCTGCCGGGGGAGCATCCGATTGTGCCGGTGATGTTTGGGGATGCTGCGGTGGCTGCGAAGATGGCGGAGTTGATGCTGGCGCAGGGGGTTTACGTGGTGGCGTTTTCTTATCCGGTCGTGCCGATGGGGAAAGCGCGGATCCGGACACAGATTTCGGCGGCGCATTCGCGGAAGGAGCTGGAGTTTGCGGTGGGGGCGTTTGTGAAGGCGAGAGAGCAGATGGCGTGAAGGAAACAGCAGATTCCCTTCAGGAATGACAGAAAGAA